>NZ_CP196996.1:0-145122 GCF_056688955.1 Clostridioides sp. LIBA-6822
ATGGGAGATTATTTTACAGTAGAAGAAGATTTAAAACAATTACATATACAAATTCCAAAAGCTTTGTTTTATGAGGATAAATATATTAAGCCATCTGACAAGAAACCTCTTTCAGTTCAAGCTAAAATACTATATGGATTTTTATTAGATAGAACTAAGTTGTCCCTTTCAAATCAATGGTATGATGATAAAAATAGGTTATTTATTAAATGTGATCAGATCTCTATGAGTGAATTTTTAGGAGTAAGTGAGAAAACTGCACGTGGTTATAAAAATGAACTTATAAATTTTGGATTATTAGAAGAAGATAAAACAGGGCAAGGCAAATCTAATCTTTTATATCTTAAACAGGTTGATGTTAAAATAAATAAACTATCATTGTATATAGATAAATTTAAAGATAATGTTGAAGAAAAACGCATACTTGAAAGAGAAAGAATTTTAAAATATAGAGAAAAAGAAGAAAAAAATAAGTCCATAAACCTTAAAAATACTTTGAACGGTAGTTTTTACCGTTCAGAGAAAAAACTAAAAAAAATCTTGAACGGTAAAAACTACCGTTCAAGAACAGTAAAAACTACCGTACAAGAACGGGAAAATTTACCGTATAGTAATACTGATTCTAGTGATACTGATTTTAAGGTTGTTGTTGATGAAGAAAATAAAATCAATAAAATTGAAAATCTATATGTTAAATTAAAAGTTGATAAAGAAGTAAAACCAGGAATGAAAAAATTGATAGAAAAAAACATTGATAATTTAGATATAGAAATTTGGGAACAAATTTTTATAAATGTTTCTGAAAATGATATTAAGAAAAAATACAGCTACATAAAGAAAATATTAGAAAATTTAAAAGAGAAAAATATTAAAACAATTAAAGAATTTGAAAATGATAATAGATTATATAATGAACAAAAATCTAAGAGAAAATATTCAAAAAATAAATTTGATAATTTTAATGGAAGTTTAAAAAATAAAAATGAAAATTATATTAATGAAAAAATAAAAGCCTCTCAAGATGTAAAGTATGGAGAAAAAGAAGATATTTTAGAAGAGGATGATAATATTAATAAAAAAGTTTATGAAAAGGCAGTAGAAGATAAATGGAATTGTGGAGCACCAATTAAAAAAATTGCAATAGAATATGCAATAAAATATAATTTACCATATCCCAAAGAATAAATTTATATTTTATTAAGTTACTTTACTTGTATTATGTCAAATACAACTTACTTATGTATAGAAAGATTCTTCAAAAGTTTATATTCTATCTCATATAGTAAAATTAGATTAATTAGTGTTCAATTTGAAATGGGGGAATAGACTTTTATGTATTACAAAGAAAAAGACAAATATACATATTACATAATATTTATAATTGCCTTTCAGATAACGCTCACATTTTTAATGAGTTATTATTTGAAATCTCTTGATAGAGATATGAATATAGAGATATCTTTTATATTGTCTGTATCTTTAGTATTAAGTGAATGTTTTTTATTTACAATTTTATTTGGGTTAATAAAACGAGAAAAAATTAGCCTTAACACTGAATTTTCAAAAGAATTTAGGATTTTTCGGATATGTTTTAATATTCAAATTTTTGAAATTATGTATTTTTTCCTTTTTATAAATTATGATTTAGAATTTTGGTCTTTAAAAATTGGATTTTTTATAGAATTTCTATTTTTTCTTTTAGCATATTTTATTATTATATCATATAATTTTCTTAAAAAAGATGCTAGAAATGTTGTAACTAATTATTTATTGAGACTTGAAGAGTGCTTTCCTATTATTTTAGGCATTATGATTATATTAGAATTAAAATTAAGAGGTCTTTATCCTGGTAATTTTATTACTTATTTATACCTCTTATTGATTTTCATTTCAAGTATTGTAACATTTAAGAGCTTAAAAAAGAGATCTCTTAATAGAACAAATACAGGTTTTGAAGCTATTTTATCTATTTTAATTTTTTTAATGATAATTATTGTATTTTTTATATTGATTCTTTTTCTAATTATACTGTTACAAATAAAATCTAATTCATTACAAGATGATACTAAACTTTTTTGTTATGCTTTTACTCTAATTATAGCAATATATATATATATATTACTATATGCATTTTCTGATTTATTTAAGTTTAAATTTTTTGAACTAACAAAACTCTTAATCTACTTAATACTTTTTTTATCTTATATTCTTATGAAATTGGAGTTTTTTCATACAGATATTTTAAATAAAGCTTTTAAAATTATATCAGAAGATTCTTTTACTGAAGCACTTGTTACTTTCGTAGTTTTTGATTCTTTATTTCAAAATGGGCTTTGTTTATTTGAAGATTTAAAAAGTAAATATTATATTAAAAAAGCAAAAAAAAGTGCTAAATTAACATTTAAAAAACTTAAATAAAAAGAAATATCTAAAAAGATATTCCTTTTTATTTAGAACATGTAAAATCAACAAAATTATTTTAGTCTACTTATTAGATATTCTTCGCTTTCAATGCTTAAAGCTTTTAGATATATACAATAAGAGTTTTCATTTGTGAAAATTTCGATAATATTATCTTGTTTATTAACACTTATTATATCTTCAAATTTTATATGGTTTTTAGTATTTTTACCTCTGAAAATATATTTGTTATCAATTAAAATATCATCATCTGTAATTGAAATATAAAGTTTATTTTTATACTTTATTAAAAACTTATATGTTTGTTCAAAATAAAACCCTGCAAGTAACAAGAATAGAAAAGTTACTTTGAATGCACATATTATCGAAAATATTATCACAAGAATACTTGTAATATATATTTGTTTGAAATAACCCCTATCATAATAATTTATCAACATTGAAAACCACTCCTATAATTTATAACATACTAAATAGTCTGTCTGCTTCTTTTCTATACTGAAGAGAATCATAAAACTTATAAGCAGCACTTGAAGCTCCACCTATAGCTGTAAAAATACCAATAACAGCTCCAACACCTGTTTCAGCTGTAACTCCAGCAATAGCTAACCCAAGTTTAGTAGTATCCATACCACGAGAAGATGCATTTTCTAGTTTTCTGCAAGAATCTACTGCATCTTTAAATCTGTATAGATTAACTGAGTTCTTACTTGTTTCTGTGCGACCTTTAAGTGAACCTTTTGTATTTTTTATTGACCATTTCTTTCCATTAGCAGCATAATAGATTTTAGAAAATCTTGAAGAATTTGTAATTTGAGCTTTTCTTGAAGATATACTATTATCATTATCATATGAAGATGTATCGTTAAGATCAATATTTATATAATTCTTTTCAGCAGTATTTAAATTAACTTCATCTCCTGTAATTATATTATTAATTTTATCATATGTAACTACAGTTTTTGTATCATTACTAATTACTTCAACAACTCTTTTTTCACTATTATCTTCAAGAATATTTACAGAAATATTTTTATCTTGACTTAATATTATGTTACTGTCATTATTACTTAAAGCGAATGTACTAACTGGGAAACTAGAAATCATAAAACTACTTATCAAAACCAATGATATTGTACGCATTTTTCTGTTTTTTAAACTCATATTTACTCCTCCTCTAATGTAAAACAAATTTTTATTTTAATATTTTTATTAAATTTATAAATATCCAAGATTTTATGGAATTTATAACTAATAAACTCTAATAGGACTGAATATTGTTTTGCTCTCATTTCCTGCTTTTACAGTTACCGATAATCTATAAGAATGTCCTTTTGATACACTAACATCTTTAGATAAACTACAAGAACTTTTTTTAGAATTTGACCAGGTAGAAATATTGGTCCATGTTCCAGATTTATTTTTTTGTTGTAATTTTGCTGTAATAGATGTTGAAGTTCCTAATTTACCATCTACATAACATGAGATATGAGCTTTTCCAGAAGTAATTTTCAAATCACAACCAGCTCCTTTAATATTTACCATAAAAACAGTTCCATCTTCTAGATATTCACTAGTTTCTAAAGGCTCATATGCCAGTGCTTGTATTCCAAATGATGAAATAAGTGTTAAGGCACAAGCTCCTGTAAAAAAGATTTTTTTATAGTACAAAAAACCACCCCCTTATTTTCTTTACACTTAGATAACGAAATAAAAAGGTGGTTTGTGACACTTTCTGTAAAAATTTTTTTATTTTATGTTTTCTGCAATTTTCAGTAATTCTTCTTTATAATTTTTCAAGTGTTCTTTGTTGATAGAATCTAGATATATAGTATATGTATCTTTTTCATCATTCCAAAATAAAATTATAGTATCGTCTTTGACAACATACTTAGCTTTATTTTTGTTTATAGTTATATTACTTACTTCTGCGTTTTCTGTGTCTATTATTACAGAACTTGAATTAATTTGATTTGAACGGTATCTTATTTCATCACCTTTGGTATTTTCATATCCAATAAAAATACTTTCTTTAGAACTTTCTCTTTCAACTTCTTTGAAACCCTTTGGTATATATTTAGGTTCTTTTAATATAAAATCAAGTTCCTTATCAGTTTGAATATCTTTAGAAAAAATAAATTCTGTCAAATCTTCATAAATTTCTATTACAATTTTGATAAATTGATTTCGAAGAGCATCAACACTCATAGTTATTGTGAATAATCCAGTTACAACTATTAAAAATACAACTACAACTCGTTTTAAATAGATAACAGTATATTTAATGAAAGGATTTCTTTTTTCTTGACGAATTAGTTTTTTCATCTTCCTTTCAAATCTTTTAGAAAAAACATGATTTAATTCTTCGTCTGGTGGTAATTGATCTAGAATAATTTTTTCAGCATTTGAAGCATGTCTATAAAGCATCTCATCTGTAATATTAATTTTACTCAACGCTTTGCACCTCCAATTCAATTAAGATTTCTTTCAGTTTCTTTTTTCCTCTTTGTATTCTTTTACGTACATTATCCTGTGATATATTTAGTAATTTTGATATTTCAGCATCAGAATAATCATGACTAAATTTTAAGAGAATAACTTGGCGATAATTTGGTGGGAGATTTGCTATGGCTGTATCAATTTCATCATAATCTTCATTATTATTTTCAATTAGTGATTTTGATATTTCAGTATTATAGAAATCATCTTCTATTGATACTATATTTTGTTTTTTTCTCTTTCTATATAAATCTATTGCTGTTCTCTCAACTATTATAACGATAAAAGCTTTTGTTTTGGGACAATTAACTTGATTAATTTTTGATAGGTTTTTTATTATTTTTATAAAAGAATTATGTACAACATCTTCTGATAGATGCTCATCTTTTAATATATTATTAGCAGTATAAAACATTATTTGTTTATATTGTATGTAGATTTCTTCAAACTTTAATTTGTCATCTTCTGAATCAATTAATGATAAATATATTAGCATAGAATATGTCTCCTTTAAATTTTAACTCTACAATGGTACACCATTACATTATAACATTAAAAGGGAGAGGTATTATAATACCTCTCCCTTTTAATGTTATATTCTATGAATATTTATACTATTGGAGAATTCTTCTAAATTAAAGTGATCTAACACTCCTATTAGTATTATATTATCAAAGTATTTATTTAACTTATCAATGTTCTTAAAAATAAATGTTAAATTGTCATGGTCAAGTAATTCTAAATTATCTAGAGCAAGTAATTTAAAGTATGAATCATTGCTTTGATAGATAGCAGCCATCAGAGCAATTAAAAATATCAAGCTTTCACCAGTTGATAGAGCTTCAAAAGATATCTCTTTAGAGTTCATTATAAATCCAAAATCAACCTTATTCTTTTCATTTTTAATAAAAACAGTTTTATTATTAATCCCAATTTCTAATAAAACCTGGTTCATCAAATGTATAAAAGGTTTTATACCATTATTGATTAAATTGGATTTTTCTTGTTTTAAAAGCTTCTCTAATGATTTGTAATGTTCTAATTTTATTTCTTTATCTTCTCTAATAGATTCATTTTTTTCTAACAATATCATATTTTGTTTTATATCTAATTGTTGTTTCCATTTATCTTTTAAATCAATTAAATCTTTTTGAGATAAAGATAACATTTTTTCAAGTAAATCTATATTACCAGAGTTATTAAATAATTTAAGTGCATGCTCATATGCTTCCAACTCAGCTGTTAGATTATCTATATTCAGAATTTCTTTGTCAATATTATTAATTCTTTCTTTTATATTTGATAATTCAATGTTATTTTCTTTTATCTTATTTTCTTGTTCACTAATTGTTTCTAAAAGACTATTTTTAGTTTTACCAATTTCATGATAATCTTTTCTAGCTAAATTATACTTATTTAATATATCATTATAAATATTGGAGAAGGATTTTAATTCATCGTTTAAGGCATTTATTGATGAATTAAAGCCTTCCATGTTGTTACAGTATATATTTTCATCAATAATACATTTTTTCAATTTATTTCTCTCATTTATTGTTTTTATTAAATCATTATTAGTTTTAATTTTATTTTCTATATTAGTTTTTTTATTTTTAATTTCAATACCAGTAAGCTCTAGAGATTTTAAAGTATTATTTAACTCTGTTAGCTTTGTATTAATTTCATTATCAAATTTAAAATCTTGTAGTTTAAAAATATTTTTTTGCAACTTTTCCTTTTCACTATATAGGTCTTTCTTTTTATCTTTATTTACTTCAATTTTATTTTTGAGATTATTATATTTGTTTAATATCTCAGATTTTTTTAGAGTTTCTTTTTTTATATTATCTATATCATTTCTTAATTTATAAATTTCTGACTGCTTTTTTTCAATTTCATTATCTATGTTATTGTTTATATCAATTTTTGTATCACATTTTAATGATGTTAACTGAAAGATAATTGCTTTAATTTCTTTTATATCATTGGATATAATCTTTTTATTATTTGAAACATAATCTAATAATTTATTAAGATTTTCTTCAAATGAATATTTATCTTGATATGCATACATCAACTCATTTAATATGTTTTCTGGGATAATACTATCTAATTTTGAACTTAGATAATGTTTATCATACTTACCAGTCGATATTAAAGAATAAATTAGTTTAGATTTATCATTTGAGTTTAAAGAAAGAAAATTATTAATATCAAAAAAAGTTGTATTTATTCCAAGTTTATCTATTATATCTTTGTTTTTACCACTAAGTTTACTCTCTTTAGATTCTGAAAAATACAGCTCTTCACTACCACTTGATTTTTTTGAATTCAAGGATCTTTGTATAATTCCATTGTCTGTATATAATTTTACAGAAAATCCATTTTGATATTTTGATATTTTCATCATATCAGATGTTTTTTTATCGCAACCAGGTATATATCCTAATATTGCAAATATAAGACTTTCTAAGATAGATGATTTTCCTACTCCATTTTTACCTGTTATGACTATTGGCTTTGATAAATCTATTGTTTTATCATCATAACATTTTACATTTGTTAAGTTTAGTTTTTGAAACATTTTAATACCCCCTATTTTGTTAAGCTGATAAATACAGCTAATTTTTATTTGCTAAAATACATAGCTTATACTTTTATTTCTTCTTATAATATGGGGCTATTTAAAAAAAAATTTGAAACTTTTTATATTAACTACAGTAACATAAAGTATGTTACTGTAGTTAATATAAATATTTGTTGAAAGAGGTAAAAATAAATAATGAATATTGCTGAAAAAATAGAATTGAAGAGAAAAGACTTTGAGTTTACAAAAGGACAATTCTGTAAATATCTAGGAATACATAGTAGTACATACACAAGGATACTAAAAAATAAGATATCTACAACAACTTTAGTTAGTATTTGTAAAATCTTGGCATGGCCATTAGAAGATGAAAAAGATAAAAAACTCATCTTTGTAAAGAGTAAATTAAGGATTACATCATTAATAAGCATTCCATTAGCCTGGATAATATATCTAAATGTTAAAGAAAAAGATAAATTTAGATTAAGACTTTATAGTGATAAAATTACAATAGAAAAAAGTATAGACAATGAAGGTCCAGAAAATAATTTAATAGATGAAGTAGAAAAATTAATATACTTTCACCCTAATTCTGAAGGAAGAGTAAGTCCACGAATATTGATACCATTAAAATGGAGAAGAATATTAGAAATAAAAGAGGAAGATATTTTTACTATAAGTATTTATAATGATAAAATAACACTGAAAAAAATAGATAGATTATAAATCTATCTATTTTTTAAGTTTTATACATTATTTTATTTAATATTCACTACTTAATAGCATTGTAACATGATCAATATCATCTATTACAAAGATTGTTTTTTTAGCATCTATTTCAAAATTCACATCCGTACTTTGTTCTACTTTATAAGTAGATGTATACTTAGGTATTTCTTGTTTATGTGTAACAGACACATAACTAGAATTAATAGGAGTTATATCAAATACTTGAAGATAATCTTTTTTTATCTTTAACTCATCTATTAAATTCCACATAAATATTTGTAATTTAATTGGAATCTCACAATCTACTCCTTTAGTAAGGAACCTTTTGCCTGTAAATAGATAATTACTATCTGTTTTATCTTTTATAGGCATATTGTCAGGGTTAGTTATTAATTCACTTTTTTCTACTGCATTATGCTCTAAGTTGTTTTCTTTTATTACAGTATTTCCAATTCTTAACTCATTTTCAAGTTTAGCTTTTGAAATCATAAGAGTTTCTAATTTATCATCTTCTGTAAACTTATTTTTTAAAACTTCCTTAAGAGATACAAGTTCATCTTTCTTACAAAAATATATTCCTTTTAAGCTCTTTAATTTATCTGTGCTAGTTTTACTATACTCCATAAAATATTTAATTAAAGTCTTAGGAGTTTTCAAAGCAGAAAATTCAAATTTATAGTTATTACCAAGTGAAATAAATTCCCTAACTTTATTATCAAATGTAAACTCCTTCTCATAAACTATATTTAGGCCATAAATTTCACCTAAAAAACCAACTTTTCCACTATCCATAATTTCTCCAAGAGTTTCTATAGCTGTTTTATTATCAAAATAAGTTTTTCCATCTAATGTTATTTTAAAATCATTAGAATTAGAAGCATATACCTTAATATCTTCTTCTAATTTAGATATTGATATATTTAAAGCTTCTATAGAGTTTTCTATTGACTTTATATCTTGTAAAGTAAGTAAATTTTGATTTAAAAATGCTTTTTTGTTTAATTCAATTATCTGAATTTCTCTATTTATTTCACATAATTTTAAAATTCTATCATCAGAACAAGCACATGCTTTTGTTTCGGCATAACTCATAAGCTGATTACCTATATCTTCAGCAGTTCTAGAAGATGAAGAATTATTAAGAATCTGAGCTACATATTTTGCTTTTATTTCTATTGTCTGCCACGAATATGCATCAAAAGAACCCTCAACTACATATCTAAAAATAGATACTTCTTTATTTAAATTTCCTTGTCTTAATATTCTACCTTCTCTTTGTGAAATTGAAGAAGGTTTCCAAGGCACATCTACATGATGAAGTGATTTTAAATGTTTTTGAAAATTAGTTCCCTCTCCCATTTTAGAAGTAGAACCAATTAATATTCTAATAATACCATTATTAAAATCATCAATAAGCTTCTTTCTTTTTTCTGGTGTATTTGCATCATGTATGTATGCTATGTCTTTTTCTAAAACATTATTTTTTAGGAGTTCATTTTTTATATCATCATAAACATTATGTGAATTACCAGTAGGTGTTCCTAGATCACAAAATACTAAATGTGTACTTATTTTATCTTCATGATATAAAGAAGCTATATTTTCACCAACCTTTATTATTTTTGGTGATATACCACTAATTCCAACTAATGCAGGGCTCACAGCCATTAATCGACCATCTGTAGTTACATTTAACATATTATCTATTCTTGGATTATATGAGCCTTTATGAATTTTTTCTGCACGCTCTACAAGAGAATTTATATATTCTCTCATTTGGCTTGTAGGTTTTATAATTTCTACTATAGGTTTTCCTTCTGTCACTTTAGGAATATCTAAGTTTTCTATATCACAGATATTAACCACATCAGCAACTTGTCTAAATATATTAACTAATTCTGGAACATTACAAAATTTAGCAAACCTCTGTTGAAATCTAAAACCTTGTCCAGTTGGATCTACTTCCATTGAAGAAATGATTGAACCAAAGGTACTCGCCCAAGCATCAAAAGTATCTACTCCATAATGTTCTAGAGAAGGTTTATTTAAATAAGTAAGTAAAGTATACATTTCACAAATACTATTAGAGATAGGAGTTGCTGTAGCAAATGTAACACCTTTATTTCCATTCACAGATTTAAAATATCTTAGTTTATTGTATAAATCCTGAGTTTTCTTTGTTTTTAAAGAAGATATTCCAGGTACTTGCATAGTAGTATTAAAATATAAATTTTTAAAATTATGAGCTTCATCTATAAATAAGTTTGTTATACCAAGTTTTTCAAATGAAAGAAGAGCTTCATCTTTGTGCATGTCATTTAATTCCTTAATTCTATTTAAATAACTTTCTTTTATTGTTTCAAGTTTTTTTATAGAAAAGTCAGGACACTCATCTCTATAATACTTAAGCGTTTTATTTAACTCCTTTAGGTCTGATTCTACTAACTTTAGTTCTGTTTCAGCTTCTAAAGGTATTAATCCTAAAACAGAATGTGGAATTATTATACTATCCCAGTTACATGTAACGATTTTAGCTATAATTTTTCTTCTATTGGCTTTAGAGAAATCCTTTGAAGTAGTAGCTAAAATATTTGCTTGAGGATATAAATTAAAATATTCTTTGGCAAATTGTCCAGACTCACAAAGCGAATTTGGTATAACAAATAGATTCTTATTACCTCTTTTTGAATCTATTTTAGATATCCTATTTAATTCTTGTGCAGCTGTAACCATTGTATAAGTTTTTCCTGAACCAACACTATGACATAGAAGGGTGTTACAATCAGATGTAACTATTCTACTAGCCGCTTTTAATTGATGTTCTCGCAATTTTATATTAGGATTTATTCTAACATCATTTAGTATGTTTTTGTATTCTTTTTCTTTATAATCTATAAACTTTTCATTGTATATATCAAGTAATTCTTTATGAATATAGCTATTGCTTGTTACATAGCTATGAAAAGCTATAAGCCATTTATCTAATATATTCATAGCAAGTTGAGTTTCTTCTAAGTTTTTGACAGAAACTTCTTTACCATTTTTTGTTTCTTTATCAGTGATAGTTATAGTTTTCATGTTTAATGCTGCTTCAACAATAGATAGAGATTTTCTTCTTTTTGTACCCCATATGAACTCATTTTTATTTATAGGTATATAAGCAGAACAATTTATTGAATAACCAAGGTGTGTTGAATATAATAGTTGAATTGAATTTTTTCTAAGCTCTAATGTTTTTTCAATAAAATCAGATTTTACATTTGAAGGTATCCAAGTAGATGAAATATTAAAAAATACATCTGTCTCATATTTAGGCTGATTAGCTTCTAGTGCTTTAACATTTACTAAGAAAGCATTATTTTTTATTGATGCTTCTTTGGCTACTTTTAATTTTTCTTTAACATATCCACATAAATAACTATTTCTATCCACTAAATCTCCTGTCAAAGGGTCAATATAAGCAAGTTGTTTAGATAATAATTCATCTTTGATATTATGATATGATTTATTCATTATGCTACAGATATAATCCATATTTAAATATCCATAATTATTGAATGCAATCATAATAGCATCTTCTATTTTTTCAGGATTTTTTTCAGGCTTTGATTTACCTATAGTTCTTTTTGAGAACATATCAGCTTTTTTATATGTATCATTTTGCTTATCATATATTTCCAAAGATGCTACAAGATAGTATAAAGTATCCTCAGATAAAAGCTTCTTATTTCCTCTAGAACTTATGAAACCATATTCATTAATGTATTTATCATATTTAGTATTTAAGTTTCTCTGAAGGGCATTTAATTCGTTATCTGTACAGTTATTAAGTTGAGCTTGTATTATATTTTTTATAGTATCTTTAATTATTATAAACTGTTTCAACTTTTCTTTTCTTTTACCAATTAAAGAAGAAGGAATAAGATATTTTCCTTGCTTTTGATAAATCAATTCATTCTCTAATATGAACTCACCTTCTTTTAGTTCATCATCAGTACAAAGCGTTAATTCTTCTTCTTCATACATATATGCATCATTTAGAGGTGTTTCATAGATATCTGAAGGAAAGTATTTCAATAATTTATCATAATCACTAATAGATAAACTTTTTGTACTTTTAAGAACTTGTTTTGGACCAAATTGAGAAGAAACTATTTCCATCTCACCTAACATCATATGAGGATTATTTTTGTAATAATTATTTATATAGAAATCTTCATAGTTGACAACATCTATCCAGTTCTCAGAAGATAATTTATTTTTGTTCTTTCTTAAAAATATTATATCTGTAGTTGTATCTGTATCACAAAAAACTTCAATTGGTAATCTTATAGAGCCTATAAAATCACATTTTTCATTGATAATTTTTCTAATAGCAGTATCTGTTTTATCTAATGTCCCAGATGCTGTTATAAATATAATTAATCCCATATCTCTGACTTTTTCAATTGATTTTACAAAGTAATAATCATGAACATTTAAATTATATTTATTTAGATACTTATCCTCTACATCATATGGATGAATATTACTAAATGGAACATTTGTTATACATAAATCAATACTTTCATTTTTTATTTTGCTATCTTCATATTTAATATTTATTATTTTAGAAGATGGATATAAGTGTGTAGCAATATCAGAACTTAATTTATCCATTTCAATACCTAATATTTTAGAATTATAATACATATCTTCAGGCATGAATCCTAAAAATCTACCTGTTCCACAAGCTGGATCAAGTATACGGCCTTTTTCAAAACCTAATTTATTCAATACTCTATAGATAAACTTTATAACTATTGCAGGAGTATAGAAACTAGTTAAACATGAAGCTTTTGCACTGTCATAGTAATCACCTAAAAGCTTTTTTAATTCTTCATCACTTTTAGAACCTTCAGTAAACTTTTTTGAAAGACCACCCCACCCAACATACTTAGATAAAATAGTTTTATCATTAAGAGTAATATCCTTTTGTGAGTTATTTAATTTATTTAATACAGTTATAGCATTTAAATTATTTTGATAACGGTCTGAGTTATTAGTTGATAGATTTTCTCTTGATAAAAAGAAATCAGATATATCTGATTTCTTCTCACTAATTTTAGATTTTAGATTTGTAATTTGTTTAGTAAAATTATTTTGAAAACAGTTGTTTAAATCGTTCCTATAGGATTTTTTTATATCTTTTTTAATAATTTCTTTTGATTTATTATTGTCATTAGAACTTTTTATATTATTTGTTCTATCAAAATATAAATCAAATAAGGAAATTTGGTTTTTGATAAGTTTTTTCTTTTTATTTGACTTTTTTTTTGTTTTATTATGATTCCCATTTTGATTTATTTCATTAAATTTAGTTTTAAAAAAATTTATTAAATTACTCATTGTTTTCTCCTTATAAGTTAAATTATTTTATAATGTTTCTGCATACTGTATTAGAAGTTTTATTTCTTTATTATTTAAGCTTTTTACTCCTTCTAAATTGAGATCAGGGAACAATATGTTTATTGCTTTTGTTATTTTTTCTGGAATCTTCTTTTTACACTCTGCATATTTAGTTGACAATACTAATCTTTCATTTGAATATTCTTTTTTATTTATTTCTTCATCATAATTTTGAATAGATTTAAGATACTCTAAATCAACTGCATCTATGATTTCATCATTATCAATGCTTATAAGTTTACAGTTTAAAACATTAGCATTTAATGTTCTTGCACAATTGATGATTTCTTTAATTTCTTTATCATCATCATAAAAATAAGGAATTGTCATAATTGCCATCCTATATCCAGATGAACCAGTTATATTAGTAATTGGACAATTAAATTGAGGTAATTTTTTTAAAGCATTTCGTTGGCTTAAAGATTGAGCTTTTCTATCAGCAAGATTTTTATTAAATAAATATTGTCCTAAAGCTCTTTGAATTTCTGTATTTTTTAAACTTACACATATTTCTAATGTTGAGTTAATAGGCAATACATAATTGTCATCAGTAAGTTTTGAAGTACCTTTTTTAAAAATTTCACCAGCTGTATAATCTTCAGAAATAATATGGCCAAATGAATCTAAAAGATATGAATCTACATTAAAACTTACTGTTGCTTTAGTTACTATTTGATTGTTATTATAATTTGAAACTGCTAGTGAGGTAGAAATTACTTTAAAAATTGAACCATCATCATTATTAATAATATATGGATTTTCTCTATAATCTCCATCAAAATAAATTTTATCTGGTTCAAAAATACTTGCTCCTACTAGTTTATTTACATAAAATACACCTTTTAAAGTAAGACTTACTCTTTCATCTTTATCAAATACAATTTGTTCTAACTCTTCAGATAATTTTAATGAAATATTTATTTTTTTCATAATGTATTCCCCCCATTTTATGTAGCTGATTTATACAGCTTAAATTTAAGTTGCTAATTAATAGCTAATTTTTTTATTACATACAATATGGTTCAATTTTTAAAGTTTTTTGAATAAAAATTTGATTATATACTATGACATTTCATTTAACAGATTTTATAAAGTAACGAAAAGATTTTGAGATACTAGAAATTCTGGAATTGTAATGATATGGTGTTATATATCAATATCGCAACAATAGAAATTAAATATGGAGTGTAAAAAATAGAACTTTTTTACTTCATCTCTTTGTATTAATATAATATTTATATAACATGATATTTATATATTGACTTTTAGACATATGTCTAATAAAATAAATTTAAAGGTGTGTGATTAAATTGAAAAAAATACCAAAATCTGAATTGTTAGTTATGAATTTTATCTGGGATAAAGATATGGATAAAATACCTGCAAGAGAAGTAGCTCATTTTATGGAAGATTATCATGAATGGACAAAAGGGACTACAGGAAAAGTTCTTTCTCGATTAAGCGACAAAGGATTTCTAGAGTTTGAAAAAGATGGTAGAAATACTGTGTATACTGTTAAGGTTAAACGTGAAGAGTATTTGAAGTTTGAAACAAAAGATTTCTTTAAATTTATGCATAAGAATTCTATGCATAGCTTTATTTCATCACTAGGTTGTGAAAATGAAATATCAGATGATGATATAAAAGAGCTTGAAAAATGGATAAAAAAAAGAAAGTAGGAGAATTATCTTATGGAACTTTTTATCGAGATTTTGAAATTAAACATTTATATAAGTGTACCAATTCTTTTGTTTATTTTATTTACTAAAAAAGTAAATAGATATGGTTATAAGTTTTATTATTTAATGTGTATTTTAATAATATTTAGAATGTTATTTATATCTAAAATAAATTTAAATATATTGGCTATCAACAATAACATAATTAAGAGTTATAAACATAGTATTGATAGCTATATATCATATGGTTATAGTATTAATCTAGACATATTTATGTATATTTGGATACTAGGTATTATATTAATATCTTTTTGCCATCTAAAAGCTAATTATAAATTTTATAACTATGTAGAAAATTTACAAGAAGAAGTTTTGGATGCAGATATTATTAATGTATTAGATGCCCAAGTAAAAAAATTAAATATAAATAGAAGATTTAAAGTATATAGAGTTAAAGGGATTTATTCTCCTGCTATTATAGGATTAAGAGATTATAAAATAATAATTCCAGAAAAAGAATATAGTAGTAGAGAGTTAAACTTTATATTTAGACATGAATTAGTTCATTATAAAAGGAAAGATAACTTATTTAAAGCTATGGTTAGTATTGTATGTACAATACACTGGTTTAATCCAATTTGTCATTTACTAAAGAAACAATTTAATGAATTATGTGAATTATCCTGTGATGAAATTGTAATTGATGAATATACTTCAAGTGAAATCGAAGAATATGCATATCTAATATTAGATACAATAAAATATAAAAAAACATTAAAATATTCAACATGTGTATCTCAGTTTCGAAATGAAAAAAATATTATTTTAAAAAAGAGGTTGAATCGTATGTTTAATGAAGATAAAAGGAAAATTAATCTAGGTTTTAAGTTTTTATTAACTTTTATAATAGTTGGGTCTATGTTTTCTATTAATGCTAATTCTGAGCCAAATGAAAATATATTAGGAGATACTGATGGTAAGATTAGCTATAATAAAAATGGAGAGACATATGGTCCATCTGTAACAGATTCAAATGGAAATCTAATTGAGCCAGAACTTATACAAGCTCTAGGTATAGGAAAGAAAGTAGGGTATGTAAGACAAAGAGATTTGTACGATTGTGATAATCAACCGAGAACACCAGAAGAAGCCGTTTTATATACAAGAAAAAGAAGTTTTAATATATTTAAAAAAAGTATACCTCTTTATGATAAAGAAGGTGTGAAGATTATAGGAAGATTTAAAGTTGATTAAAATAAAAAACTGATAGAAAATAATTCTATCAGTTTTTTTATGTATATTATAAGTCTATATGATATTCTCCTATAATAGTTTCTCCATCTTTATCATAAAGAGGTATACTTTTATATTTTTCATTAGATTTTGCTATTTTATTCATATAAGCAACAGCTTCTTCTGGTGTATTTGGTTGACTGTCTTCAGAATATAAATCATCAAGAGATACATAACCTTCAATATCACCTACGCCAAGTGCTGATATCATATTCTTAGTTTCATATAAATATTGACGTTCTTTTAGTTCTTCATTTGAGATCTCTATATCTAAACTCTTCATAGTTGCAATTGGGCTTTGTTTTGCTCCAACTGTTTTATATCCACTTCCATTATAAGCTTTAGTAGTGCCTTTTGTATAATATGTTCCTTTTGAAGTAGTTGATCCTGTTGTAGCTGTAAATCCACTAGTTTTATTTGTATTATATTTCCAACCAGTAGTTTTAACAACAGTTCCATTTGTATTATATAGATTAGCATGTGCACCCATTATTCCACTATCAACAGATCCAGATTTGCAAGTTATTGTGGTAGCACCTGTAACACCTGCAACTAATTTTGCACAACCTGTATGATTAGTATAGTTTTTACCATTAGCTGTAAATGAAGTAGTACCACTAATTGCTTTTGAATCAATTGAATAAGAACTAGGCTGTTTAGAATGTGTATTAATGTTAATTGTATCAGCAAAAACGCTAGTAGAAAATAATGACATAACAGCTAAAGAAAAAGCGAATGTTTTTTTAATATTTTTCATATTCATAAAATAAAACCCCTTTTATAGTATTTTTAGACAATTGTCTTCCTTAATTAATATAATATTAGACTAATGTCTAAAAGTCAACTACTTTTTCCATAATATTACAATTTATCAAAGTGTTTATTAAATGAGAATAACCTAAAAAGAACATCAGACAAATAGGTAAGCTAATGGAAGAAATAAAAGAGAATTATTCAAATATTATGGTGTTTAGTCAAAAGAATAAGCAAAGCATTCAACCATTTAGTAATAAATAGCTAACAAAAAAGTCAAAAATGATATAAAATCATTTCTGACTTTTTTTAGTTCTATAAGTTAAAATAAGACTTATAACTTTTATTTAAATAAATTTCTAAATACCCTAAAATTATAAGTATAATACTATTTATGTTAATTGAATATGATTGAAATCCGATTTCACTAAGAATGAAGTATGTGTATCCATCTTTTATATAACAACTATTATAATCATCATCTAAAATAGGAAAAGAACAATTGATTAAATTTATTATATGTTTACTAAATGTTGTATTAATAGCAATTACATAAGAATCATTCTTATAATTTGAAAAAAAATCATCATGTGTAGCATTCTCGCCTATATCATCCTCTAAAGCAATAATGAAAGATTTAAATATCTCATAATCTTCATGACTAGATGGCATGTGTTCAACACCTAAATGACTAAGTGATTCATAACAAAACTTTATCTTAAAAAACTTCTCGAAATTTTTAAATAAATTAACAATGATATCTAAATCATAATTTGATGAACAATAATCATCGCAAAAGTCAAAATAATCTTCTAAATGATTTTGTATTTCACCTTGAATAACAAAGTCTATATCTTTTTTTAGAACTACATTATTTTTTATAAAATATTCTAATACTGTTTTGCAGATATATAAATATTCTAAACTATATATTTCATGGAACATATAATTTATTGAAAATTTTTTTGAATAATATTTTATAAGTTCATCTAATTGGAAAGTATGATTAATAATATCTAAGTCTAAATTCATACATATTTTTTTATATTTTAAAAGAAATTTAAAAAATTCTCTAAAAGCAATTTTTTCAGTATATCCAATATGTTTAAGCAATTGCTTTACCTCCTAGTATAATAATATAAACAAAGAAGCCTTTAAGAGCTTCTTTGTTTGTGCTATTTTTATTTGTTATTTTATAAAATAGAAACTGTATCTGAATTAAATACAAATAAATTTTTATTAAATTTATTTAAGCAAATGATATTATTTGTTATTATGAAAGCAGTTGTAGCACTTAGAATATTAGTTGCAAAATTTTGGGGATGTTTTTGTATTTCAGAACAGGAATATGTTTCATTTTTAACCTCTTCTTTTGAAGTCAAAATCTCTGGGAAATAATTGCAAACAGGTGGATGTATTATGTTATTTTCACATTTAACACCAATTACAGTTTGTCCAGTTCTTTCATCTCCTTCTCCATTACCAGTATCAATGTAAACTAGAGAATTAATACAACTATCATAAAATACATCATTTAAAACGATACGTGCTTTATTGTTATCAACACATCCAATAAGTATAAAATCATTTAAAGAATTTTTAATTAAATTTACAACAAGTTTTTTATCAACTAAATACTCATCAATAAAAGATACTTTTATACCTAATTTATTATATCTATTTGAAAGGACCTCTGCTTTATTTATACCTAAATCTTTAGAAGTAAACTTTTGATTACGATAATTTTTAGATTCAACTATATCACCATCAATGAGTATAATTTCATCAATTTTTTTTTCAGAAATGGCCAGTTGAGATAGCAATGTAATTAAATGACTTCCTGTTGCTCCACATCCAACTATTATTATTGAAATCATAGTACTACCCCTTATTTTTAAAGTTGCTATATGTAGCAGATAAATAAGCAACTATTTTATCATGACTAGGTTCCAATCTCCAATCAGGGGATTTACCCAATTCCTCGTATCCAAAAGTATAAAGTACTTCTTCTGTAAGACCTTTTATCTTTATATTTTCTATATCTTCTTCATTGTCTATTTCTTTTATAACTTTACCAAACACTTTTACTATAATCTTTGTGTATTCTTTACATTCTGATTCAAGCTTTAAGTATTTATTTACATTACCTGTATTATTTTTATTATCATTTATACTAGGTGTATTGTTTTTGTCCTCTTTAGGTTTTTCATTTAAATTTTTTAATTGTTTACTAAATAATTCTGTAAAATTCATTTTTATTTACCTCCATAAATGTATTAATTAATTATCTTCATTGCAAATTTTTTATTAAAAAGCTGAGGATTAAATAAATCTTCAGGAGAATACCAATATAGGCTTACAATATTTTTTTTATATTTAACAAAACATGCTAAATATTGAGTTAAGAAACAATCATAAGTAAAATTATAATATTCTGTTACTATAGGATACTTGTTTTTTCTTAACCAAAATTGTTGCATTTTTCTAGTCCAATTTTTAGGAAAAGAAATAATTTTAAGTTTGGTATTTTCAGTAATTTCTTCTTTTATAACACATACATTTCTTTTATCTATTTCTTTTAGCTCTTTCTTTGTTGATATTATAGGTGTTTTTTCTAAATCTGCACAATATAGATATAAATTTAGACTAGAATTTTCATTAATTAAATATTCTGAGAGATTCTCTATGTCTTCAATGATAAATTCTAAATAATTACCTTGATTATCTAATAATTCAAATAACATAGCCTTCTCACAAGAAACATATAAGTCAAAGAGTCTATTTGCATTGACAGCTTCTTCTATAATTTTTCCTTTATCATTAGTGTATTTTATATTTAATGAATTACGTTTTATTTTGAAATTATTTTTTCCACATATTAAAATCACATTTTACCTCCAATTTATAATTTATTTTGAATAAGTTTTTTGGTCCATTCGTTATAAGTATAATTTTTAATTAATAGATTACTGTCAAATTGTTTATGATTTAGATATTCTAGTAATTCTAAATAATCTAGATTTTGTGTGTTATTTTCTACAGAAAAGTAGTCAATAGTATTTGCCATGCTAAAAAAGATATTTGGTACTAGAAAAATATTTTCTATTTTGTTGAAATCTAAATTAATTTGATTAGAACCTAAACAAACATTTCCATTGTTATATACATTTGAAAATGGATAAATAAATAATTGAGTATTTTCATTTATATTTTTTGTCTTGGATACTGATACATATAATTTACTAAAGATATTATTAACAATTTTTATTGCAAACAATAAATTTGGCATACCTATATCACTATAAAAATCTTTACCAAAACTCATAGGAGCAGATAGTTCCTCTCGAAGTATAATATAGATCTTTGTTGTTTTATTTAATTGAATTGTCTGAATAAGTTTCATGTTATCTTTTTCTTGATATATAGGACTGAAGAAAGGTATATCTGACAGGTTTTTTAATTCAGAAGATGAGAGTATACTACTTATAAAATCTGAGACAAGCAATGTTTTAACTCTTTTTCTTCCATTATTATTTTCTATAAGGTTAACTGTGTTACTATTCTCTATTAATTCAAATAATATAGTTTTCATTATATCTCTCCTCCAAGATACTTAATAAAATCAATATAAAAACATCAGTTCTAATTCCTGATTTACTCAGAGTATTTGTAGAAATACGTAAAAAAGTATATCCGCTTGAACAATAGCAATCATCACCATAATCATCTATAAACAGGTTTTTTATTAGTGATATTATATTATTTTTTATAGCAATATTAATAGCTATAACCATGATATCATTAGTAAAATAAGAATAAAATTCATCATGAAATGTATAAGTATCTTCGATTTTTTTGGAACTAATTTCTAAACAATCTTCTATATACAAAATAATATCTTCAAATATTTTATACATATTAGTATCATTGTACATAAGAGTTTTTTCATAACGAGAAGTGATTAGATCATAATAACTAGTAAAAATATGATTAATATTACAGAAGCTTTCAAGTGTATTAAATAATTCTTCAACTAACTCAAATGCATTTTCATCTTGAGTAACTTCTGAAATCATATCACTAGTGCTTTTAAGAATAATGTTGATAATATTTGTATTTATCATATTAAAGTTTTTTAGATATTGTAAGATGATTTTATTTCTATTTACACAACAATAACAATTATTAGATTTTAATAAACTAATATAAAAATCTAAAGCATCATTAAATGATAATTTCATATTAATAAATTGTTTTGTATTGATATAATTTTCTTTGAAAGAGATCTTTATTTTTGAAAGTTCTTTTAGATTATACATCAATATATTTTTCTCAGATTGGCCAATATGTTTAAACATTAGTATATTTCCTCCTCTTCATCAGTAGATTGAGGAATTGATGATAAGTTTTCTTTTAAATATTCAAATTCAATCATGTCATTTATAATATGGTTCTCTTCAACATTATCTATAGATAGCATAGAAGATACTTTAACAAAAATTCTTGATGGTATCTTTTTTAATACTTTCTCATTAATTTTTGGAAGGGATGAGCACATTTCTAATAAATTTCTTATTAATATATCATCTCCTGATAATTCTATTTGGGAGTCCAAATTTTTTTGTAGTTCATCAAAATTAATCATATAAATCACTCCTAATTTTTATAATTTGATTTTTTTAGTTTATTTTCATAATAATAATTACATTTATGAAAATTCATACAATTATTAATTGTTTTATTAATAAAATCACAGCAAGGCATATTGAATCCTAATAGCTCATACAGTGAATCATCATAATGACCACAATTTATACATTTTACAAGATGGATTTCTTCGTCCAAAAGTCCTAAAGCATTTTCTTTAGAAATTATGATATTTCCATTTGTTCTACTAGATTTTAAATAAAGTAGTACAGCTGATTTTTTTTCAGCATTTTTTTTAAATATAGTTTTTCTAAATTTAATGTCTGTATTATTAGAGTGATTTACTTTAAATCCTAAATAGAATAGAATTTTTTTTACCCCAAAGATATTACCATCTTCCATAAGTATTTTTATGGTATTTTCTTTAGTAATGGTAATAATATCATTTGAATTGTCTGGTTTTGAATAAAATAAAGCAATTTCTTTTTCTATATTATTCTCTTTAATTTTTAATTTTTTTAATATAGTGTTTGCTTTAGCTGGATATCTTACTGGGAATCCTAAATTGAATAAAATTTTTTTTGTCTTAAAAATATTTTGTCTGTTAATCTCATTAAAGTTTTTAAATATCTCACCTAAATCTTTTCGATAGAGTGAAGATAATAATAAAGATTTTGATTTCATTAAAAAAACCTCCTTTTTATTTGTTATGCTGATAGTGACAGCTTATTTTTTTAGTGCTAGAAGATAGCTTTGATTTAATTCATATATAATATGGGGCATTTAGAAGTCTTTTTTGAAAATTTTTATAAGAAATAAAAAAACTGTTATTAAAATGATTTATAATCACTTAATAACAGTTTTAATTTTGAAAATTATTTTTTAATATCATAATTTAAATTCTTTTAATATAGAATGAACATCTAGTCTATATTCTTGAATAACTATTTCCTCTCTTGAAGTATATTTATAAAGTTAATACCATCAAAATTTATTGACTTTACATTACTTTATCTAAATAGATTTAAATTGATGTAAGATCTGAAAAAGAACTGCATTCTTGTAGCTTATAATAAAGCGTTTCAAGTGTTATTTTATCATTAAAATATATGTCTATGTTATTATCAAATACACATATTTTTGCTATAGTTCCATTATCATAATAAAATAATTTTACAGTAGTTATATCTATAACCATTTCCTCAAGATAGATTTTCCAATGCACTTTAAAATTATGTAATATACAATGTTCTTTTTTATCAATTATCTGATTGATGAATAAGGTATCTTTAAATTTAGATTCATGAGATTCATTGGTAGTTTCAACATTATTGAATGGTTCAGTATCAACTTCAATAGATTTATAAGGCTTGTTTTCATATAATTTGCTAATTGAATAAAATAATAAAGTTAATATAGAAATGTAAATTAGTTGTTTTGGTAAAACTAATAAAAAAAATAATAATGGTATTAATAGGTAAGTGCTTATACGTAATTTTTTAAGAATATTTACAATGTAAAGTATATTATATTTATTTAATTTTTTTGCTTTAATCAAGAAAATTCCCCCTTTATCGCTAACATGTATAGCTTATTTTTTATATGCATTAACTATGCTTAAATTTTTTATTACATATAATATGGTATAAAATTTAACTATTTTTGAAATAAATTTAAATTCTCTAATAAAAAATATGTTCCCTTAATGATAGTAGTTTTGTTTAAGCTATCTACCATAAAAGGAACATATTATCTGACTAATTATTTATTTTTATATATTAAGATAAAATTGTAATGAATTAAACACCTTTAGTATAAGAAGTATATGTTTCTCCTGATCTTACTAAATCATATGGAAATACAGCTCCTCCTCCATAATTTAAATTAACACCTGTTGTTGATTTATATGCTTTATAAACTAATTGAGAACAATAAAACGCATTTGTAAGTTCTGGTTGCTCAAATATCCAGTTATATGGAGAATTTCTCTTATTATATGCCCATGTTGCAGCAGTCTTATCTTGATTTGCTGTAGTACTTCCTACTCCTAAACCATAAATAGTATTATATCTATCACGCCAATTATTATTATATACTTTTACTCCACCATCAGAGAAAGATTCAACTGTAGTTTTAGCTGTATGAACTATTCCTGCATGACCTATAAGTTTTCCTGATGATCCATCTTTAGTAACAAGTATAGCACCTATTCTTGTTGGATATGTACCTGATGTTGCTTTAGTAAGATTTGGATCTTTATCTGTACTTTGTATTCCATTTTTATGCAATTCTTGGTCTATTTCTTTAAATCCATCTAATTGTTTCTGAATTATAGCTTCATCACTTTGACTTTCATTATGTTGGACTTCATTTGCGAATAATAACATGCTAGAATTGATAAGAATTAAGCCTAATACTAAAACACCTGAAACGTAATTTTTAATTTTCATAGTTCACATCTCCTTGTATTTATATATTTTAACCATTCAAAAGAACAGTTAATTATTAATAAAAAAAGATACAAAAGTCTTATTCTCATATTTTTTTAATTTAATAGATTTCTTCAATTTAAAATCACCTAAATTATAAATATAGATTTCTTCTCCATTAGAAGATAAAAATTCATCTTTATTTATACAGCTTGAAATATGCTCATTTTCAGTATCATATTGATTTATTTCTAAACTATCTATATTTAACCTAGCTACTCTATGTTGAGTTGTTTCACCTAAAGAACTGCTTTCAGTTATGTAAAGATAATTTTCATCAGCCAGTATCTGAGATAAGTTATCAAAGGGTAATTCAATGATTTTAGATGAATAGTCATCTAGATTAACTCTTATAATTTTATTTGAAAGCATATCATTACCATCTCTATTTTTTAATATATATAGGTTGTTATTTATAATTTTTGCACTTGTTGCATAACTTCCATCTGATATATCAATAGTTTTCTCGATACTTAAATTTTCTTTATTTATAACTGATAAAATTAATTTATAGGTGCTGGAAACTTCTTTAAAAGATATTAAATATACTTTTTCATTTTTTTCAACTAATACTATTCCTACACCTAGATTTTTAAATATTGTTGATTTTAATATTTCATTGGACTTTAAATTTGTTTTAGAAAGAAAAACTTCGTCTGGACTAGATGATCCTGAGTAGATATTTTTTTGATCAGATACAAAAAAAGTTGGATTATTACCTTTGGATGAGATTATAGTTTTAGGTTTTAATGTATCTTTGTTTATTTGGAGAACAAAGTCATTTGATTTATTGTTAGTTGCAGGTGCTGTATAGTAAATGTTTTCTTTGGTATCATCACCTGTTGTTTTGAATCCTGTTAATATTATTCCTCCATATTTTATTTTTTTATTACCTTTATAATTGCCTTCTGAATCATATAAAGAAATTACAGAGCTATTTTCCATAGAGGTATTAATAGTAGCATACTTATATTCCTCATCATCAGATTTTGAACAAGCAGTGATTATTATAATTAATAAAAATAGTAATATTAATTTTTTCATATATCCTCCTAACATTTGTATATATAAAAATAATTGTACTTAGATGTTAACAATAATTTTCTGAAAAGTCAATATTTTCGCATAACTGGTCGTTTAAAAGGTTAAAATGGGAGAATATGCAAGATAATATACTAAATTATTAATATAAAACATAAAAGGAACATATCAATTAATTTATTTTCAAAAAAATCTTTAAAATGAACCATATTTGTTAAGAGATAAAAAAATAGCTATTTATTAGTAAAAAAACACAAGTTGTAATTGTCAATAAAGAGAAAGGAGAAAAAGTATGGTTGAACAGTTAGAGATTTAGTAAAAATAATATAAAGGGTGATATTATGAAAAATAACAAAGAGAGCTTAAAGTTATTAAAAGAAAGCATAGAAAATGAAACAGGTGTTAAGTTGGATACTTTAGAAATAGGGGATATGCTTTTATCTGTAGATAAGGAAGAATGTGGACTATATGAGCTTTTTAAGATAGTACAAGTTGGTAAATTTTTATTTTTAATTGATTGTGATGGAAATGGAAATCTAATTAAATCTAGAAATGAAAAAAATACCTTGAATATAGACATAGAATCAGATAAAGAGTTTATTTTAAATAACCCTGACTATATGCAACTAAATATACTTAGAAAAAAGGCTTTTAGAGATTTAGCAAATGATTATTCATTTACTAAGTTTAGTAAAAAATAAAGAAGAAAAAATATATTTCCAAGAAGGTATGAGAGGAATGGATAGTATGATAACAAGAAAAATAGCACCAGCAGAACTAAAAGTAATGAAGTTTATCTGGGATTCAAATACTAAAATAGCATCAATTAATGCTACTAATGCTATGTATGAAAAATATGGATGGAAACAAACTACAACATTAACACTACTATCAAGATTAATTAAAAAAGGTTTTTTAAGCTCAGAAAAAATTGAAAGGTATACATATTATAAACCTACAGTTATAAAGAGTGAATATGCAAAATTTGAAACTAAAGAATTCATTGATAATGTCCATAATGGTTCTTTGGAAAGTCTATTAGATTCATTAATGACCTGTGAGCAATTAACAGATGAGGAAAGAAAGTACCTGAAAATTTGTATGGACAATTTAAAATAAAAAATCAAAAAAGCTATATTACTAGAAAATATTACTCTCATAGAATATAGCTTTTTTATTTAAAGTTTATAATATCAATTTTATAAAATAATTAATTTAGTATAAGGAAACTTCAGTAACTTCTATTAAAGATTCTGAAGGAAAATCAGGATGTATTATCTTTGGAATAAAACTGATCTGTAGATTTTCTTGGTTATTATAAAGATCACGAATACAAAAACCATTTTCTAATTCAGATAAAATTGAATTAGGGGTTTCTTCTGACCATTCAAAAATCCCAATACAAAAATCAATAGTTTCTCTTACCTCCTCAATAAATATATCATATGTATATATCTTACCAACCATATGTTTTAAGCTAGATATTATACTTGATACATTATATTGTCTTGTATTATAGTAATAAAGTAATGAATGAAGACGCTTTTTAATAGCATTTTTTAGTTCACATAATGATATTTGATGAGTTTTATACTTATTAAATAAATTGTGAAATAGCTCGAAATCATTATACATGCTTGTATCAAGATCTCTATCAGTAGGAGAAAGATATAGCTTTTTATTATCTATAAAAGCCCCAAATTTAAAAATTTCTTCGTTTAATGTGCAAGTTTCTATGTATCTATCTATGATTTTGTTGTAATATTTTATATTTATTTTTAAACTTTCAGCCATAAAAGTACCTCCTATAAATTTAAAAATCAAAATTTATGACATTGCCCAGACACCTTTTTCTTGCCTAATAAAAATATGATTTATTTGAAGTGTTTGTCTAACTTTTTCTCTCCAATATTTATTTGAATTACATTTTTTATGACCTTCGATTTCTTTATAGATATCTTCTAACTTTGCTACTTTTCCTAACTTCTCTATTACTGTAGCAACCAAGTCTTTCCAAGTTATGCTCATACTATTTCTTAAGTCACAAGTACCTTTTTGTACTATTGAAAAATCTAATGTATATGAATAATCCCTTCTAAGAACTATTGCTGTTTCATGAGCTATCCTTATGAAATTTTCTTTTTTATAAGATTTTGTATCACTAAGACAATTATTTTGTTCTTTTACAATTATTTGTTCCAAAGTTCCTATTTTATCCATATCTAGTAACATAGAATATAGTTTTCCTTGTTTTTTTATATCAGCTGTAAGAATTATGAGTCTACCACCTTTTTCTAATGATGCAAATTGCTTTGATAAACAATAATTTATTTTTTTCATAAATAGAGAATAGTCTTTAATGTGAGATAAATCATTTTTTAATGGAGTATTTCCATAAACATATCCACTATATTTAATAATAACAATAGGTAACAATCATCTTCAGCATTACCTGTTAAGAGTTGTTTTCCCCTGTTTCACACCGGACATGCGACTTTCATCGCATCCAGCGTTCCATCAATTTTATTTAATCAACAATTAGTTTTTTCCTAAATTTTATTGCGTTTTTGATTGCTTTATCTGAAAATCCATCTTGGCTTATATTTTCATGTATTAGCTTATTACATTTACTATGTGTAGATAATAGGTTTTGAACTTTGTTTATCTGTGATAAAGGAAGGTTTTTGCTTATATGGTGACAGTGAAAATTATCTCCATTTATTATAGGTTCTCCGCAAATTTTACATATTCCCTTATCTCTATTGAAAGCATACATTCTATTCATGAAATACTCATAATTATAGATTTCTTTGGACTTACCATACTTATTAAATTTAAGAATATCAGGAGCTTGTAAGATTTCTTCCATTCTTGCCAAAGGCAGTTGCTTACATGTTCTTTTGAAATGCAACTCCCTTCCTTTACTAGAAAATGGTGTTTCATCCTGATTCTTATTATAAATTTTCTGATATTTACAAAATGCTGGTGATGTTATACCTATGAATTGTTCATTGGGTAGTTTTATTGCTGGTATCCATGTTGAATAATTGGAATGCAATGCTATTAAATTATTTACTTCATGTGCAGGCTTAAAGATAACTCCTTTTCGCCTTAGTGAATTCATTGCAACTGTTGTTAATCTTCTATGGTATTTTGCTAAACTGAAATATACCATATTGGCTGCACTGTAATAATTTATAATACCTCTTATCTTACTGTTTATTTTGCTAATACGTACAATTAAATCTTCTTTATGCATTGATAGTCTTAATATTTTAATGTCTTGAATAATCTCTAGCATTTTATTATCAATTCTTTCTTGCTTTGGTTTTACAACTGGCTTATATCCTTTTCGCATTTTAGGCTCTTTAATTACTTTGTAGGTAAATCCAACAAAATGTATTGGTTTCTCTTTAATATTAGTTATTAGTGTTTTTTCATCTGATAGTTTTAGCTTTAAATTAGTCTCTAAGAATTTTGAAATTCTATATTTCCATTTTTCAGCATGTTCTTTACTATCAGTTAAGAGTATCCAATCATCTGCATATCTTATTAAATATGTAGGCTTAAGTTTTGAATATCTACGTAAAGATTGATATTGATTACGTTTACTAGAGTAGTTATTTTTAGTAGTTTTGTTTTCCCATTCCTTAGTAATCCATTTATCCATTTGATGTAAGTAGACATTTGCAAGAATAGGACTTATGATGCCACCTTGTGGTGCTCCTAGTTTATTTTTCTTACATTCATCCATTATTCCAGCTTTGAGCATTTCTTTGATAATCATTAGTACCCTTCTATCTCTTATACCCATGTGGTATAATTTTTTAAGTAATATTGTATGGTTAATATTATCAAAGAATTTACTTATATCTCCTTCAACTATCCAGTAGTAACCAACTCTATTAACTTGGTCTTTAATTCTTTCTAGAGCCATATGAGCATCTCGCCAAGGACGAAATCCATAAGAATGTTGGAAAAATTGAGCCTCGAGAATTGGTTCAATGATTAATCTTACACATTCCTGGATGACTCTATCTTTAATAGTTGGAATACCAAGTGGTCGTTTTTCTTGTTTTCCTGGTTTAGGAATCCATTTTCTTCTTACCATATCAGGTTTATAGTTTGTAAAACTATCTTGAATATCAGTTATAACTTTATAGTAATCTTTTTGCAAGTAATCTTTATCAATAACCTTTCGGTCAACTCCTGGAGTTTTAGAACCTTTATTTGCTTTAATATTATGGATAGCAGTCATTATGACCACTTCACTAGACATTATTTCTACTAGACCCTTAAACTTAGGTATTTCTTTAGCTTCAATGCATTTAGATGTTATTTTATACATTATATCTTGAATTTTCTTTAATTCTGTTTCATTTTCAGGTGCTTTGAATTTTTGAGCCATAAACATTCCTCCTTTCGGATTTTTGTTTAGGTTTTAGTCAGGTACGCACAACGGCTTCCTCAAAACTTACTAATTGATAAGTAATAAAATTGACTATGCCCCTTCGCCATGTAATAGGCTTTCCCCATCTCAGACTACTACGGGCTGCTGCCACCCAATTTCAATAGTCATTTCCTACTATTTAGATACATCACATTCTATTATGTTTAACATTATCTATCAGGCTTCTTTTGTTCCCTACAATCTAGCTTTGCATATTACCTTAGTGTCCGTGTCTACTCCGTCAGCCATTCATTTATCCTCTGTAGGTGGATTAAGAACTTATATCCTTTTTGGATATAAACAGTAACAAGGAGAACATAAGCCTTTACTGTGACTGAAATCCCTTTTGGGATTATAAATCTTCAGTTCGATTTACCCTACTTTACGAAGCGTGCCTCCCACGATTTTTCCTAGCTATCGAGCAGATAGCTCCAATACACATAGTAATTTTATAGCACCCCACATTACTAACTACCATCTCAGGTCGATTTTTATGTGACTTCACCGAGCTTCATACCAACTATTAATAGAAATGGTCAGCATGTCGGAGGATTAGGTTCTAGTGTACCTACATTTACACCATTCAGGTTTTTCACCTGCAATCTCAATTATAGAGTTCATGAACTTCTATTCTAAGAATTTCATGTCTGCTTTTAGTTCTTGTTTCCAAGAGTGTTGTGCAGAAACAAAACGCACATATCCCAATATGGTGGATGCCAAAATATAAGTTTATTTCGCTCCTTTATCTCATCTGTCATTAAATCAAATCCCATGTTTAAATCATAACAATTAGACTGAATTCCTAATGTATCTGCTACATCTTTAGTTGTATTACTTCCACACATATAATCACTAATACAATCAGAATTATAAACATTAAGTAAATCAACTATAAGTTTACCTGATGTATTTCCACGATAACTAGCATTTCCATAATCTCCTCTTTCTTTATAGCTTACTAAACTTCTCATATCTAAATACCTCCTTATAACTGACATATGCAGCTTATTTTTTATTTACTGTAAATCAGTTTTATTTTTTAACTAATATGGGGCATTTAGAGGTATTTTTTGAAAAATTTTTATTTTAGAAGGTTATTATATTCTGAAGTCATATTTGAAATGAGCTAATGTATTTTATAAAAATATTGAAGAAGAAAAACTGAATACTTGTTTACTTTTCTTCTTCAATATTTCTATTTAAATATCATTGATGAAACCACAATCTTTTAAAGACTTGATTAAACTTTCGATTGAATTAGAATGTATAGTACAAAGGAAATATTTAGTTTCAAATCGCAAGTAAGCCTTTTTTTTGATAAGTATATTGTAGTATGTAAGTCTCTTTATCTTTTTAGCTTCTAAAAACCCTCTATTAACTAACTTTGATAGTAATGAAAGTGTTGTAGAGGCATTCCAATTGTATTCATTTTCCATTGCACTTGTTATATTTTTAGAAGATATTTCATAATCTGTATTCCAAATAAATTTCATTATTTTTAATTCTGATTGTGGTATCTTTATTATTGTTATAGACATATAAAATAATATTCCTTTCATATAAACTATATATAAATTGATGTTATCTAATTTTATAAACTTTAATATAGAAACTTTTATATTTGCTTTTTAGTAAAATGAATATAGTTTTTATGACATTTTATAATATAGTATTTGAGTATAACTATGTTTTTGATGTATAGAACTTTATAAAAAGTAGAAGTTCCAGTAAATTTATTTGAATGTGCTGGATAGTTATTATTTTTCAACCAAATCATTTTCATGCATTTTGTCCAAAACCTAGGAAATATAAATCTTTTAATTCTCACCATATTTTTTGTATCTTCAAAAATAGTTAAGATAGGAGAAATCTTTATATTAGCCCTATTGATTTGTTTCAATATTGATTCTTTTTTATAAGAAAAAAACAAATCTGGGCAAAACGCAGAAATATACACTGTAGAATCTCTAGTTGACAAAGTAATAATTTTTTCTATAGAAATTTCAAATTTGCCTCCTCCTGGACCTATAAAATGCAAAGCCTCTATATTATTATCAAGTGACACTTCTTTAAGCTTAAAAGCACATACATTTTCATTTACTAATTCTCCAACATTGTTCATATTAAAATCTATATACTCAATTTCAATTTCCTTTTTTATAATTTTTTTACCATCTTTTCCTTCTATTTTTATCATATTGAACTCCTTTTAAGCACGTAAAGACACAAAAAATATAATATATATACTGTAAGTATATATTAACATAAAATGAGCAAAAAAGGCATGTTTATATTAGTAAATAAAATCAAGAATAATTTAAAATAAAAAAGATGCCTAAATTTATTAAGACATCTTTTTATAATGAAATTTCTATTATTTTAAATTTCTATTTTTTTTAATTGAACTTATAATATCAATTAGAAGGTTTAATTCTTTACCATCTAAATCATTTATACTCTCATCTATATTATCAGTGCTGATTTGAACTTTATTAAGTTCATTTTTCTCTTTTAAAATATAATCAGATGAGATATTTAACACATCAATAAGCTTTATAAAAGTAAGAAGACTAGGAGATTTTATTCCCTTTTCAATATTTGAAATATATCCTTTTGATAGACCTGTTAAGTTAGCAATATCTTCAAGAGTTAAATCTAGTTTTTTTCTCTGTTTTTTTAGCCTATTGCCAATTTCAATTAAAATTTTACTTTCAGTATCCATATTTATAGTTTCCTATATTCAATGATTTCTTGCAACAATTTAAGAATAGACTTTTGTTCTTTTAGTTCCAAACTGTCAACTAATTCATAACATTGAGAGGAGATAGTATCAATATGATCTTCATTTTGTATGATATTTTCAAATAAAACTTCAAGAGGCATTTCTAGTGCATTTGCAATTTTTAATATTGTGCGAAGTGATGCCTTTCTCTCACCTCTTTCAATTTGCCCAATGTATGTAGGAAATAAATCAATTTTTTTAGCTAATGCATCTTGACTATATCCTAATCTTCTCCTTTGATTTCTTATTCTTTTTCCAATTATAGATTCTATTTTATCTAATTCTAACATCTGTACCCTTCCTAATTAATTATATAAGTAGTTTGTAATATTTTAAAATATTATATCTAAATAATATACTATAAGTGTCATTATAATGTGCTAGTAGCGTGTTATTATAAAAATATATATACTATTTAGGCTGAATTAAAAAATATTACTCATTAATAAATCTTATATAAATATATAAAACAAACTACTATTATAGAATGAATGACAGTAGTTTAGAAAAAACTGACAATTCATGTTTTATAAATTTCTATATTCGATAACATCTTTTAGAAGTTTAAGAATAGCTTTTTGTTCTTTTAATGTCAGACTATCAATTAACTCATAGCATTGAGAAGATATAGTATCAACATAGTTGTCATTTAATACAATATTTTCAAATAATATTTCAAAAGGCACCTCTAATGCACTTGCTATTTTTAATATAGTTTGAAGAGATGCTCTTTTTTCGCCTCTTTCAATTTGTCCAATATATGTAGTAACTAAATCTGATTTTTGTGCCAACACTTCTTGGCTATATCCTAGTTTTTTTCTATAATTTCTTATTCTTTTACCGAGTATAACTTCTATTTTATCCAATTCTAACATTTACATCCTTCCTGATTAAATTTTAATAATTGTTTATAAAATTTTATATTCTTCATTGAAGATGATTTATTTTAATGATATACTATACGTGTCAAAAAAATATACTAACAGTATTTTTAATATTAATATATATACTATTAATGCGTGGATGGGGTGCATGAAAAAGTGGAAGATATAGTTTATAAATTTAGTATCAGTGAAGAATTTGATAATTTCTTAAGCGAGTGTCAAAACAATAATTTAATAGAATTAAAAAGAAAAAATAAAGCACTTTTTAATTCATATTTTGAGCTTTTTAATTCCATATATAATAAACTATCATTAACTGAAAGAGAAAAATTTGATTTTTATAGAGATCAAAAAAATATCATTAATGGCATAGAATTTGATTTCCAATATAAAAAAGGATATAAAAATTTTATTAAATTGTATATGCTATCTAAATTTGAAAGCCTTGAAGATTTAAATAAATTCTCAAATATAGCAATTAAAAATTTTCGAGAAAAAAATTCTGAATACTTAGAGGCTGCTGAAGTTATTTCAAAGATAGATATAAATGATTTTCTATCACATATAGATAGAGATATATTAAATGAGTATATTAGATTAGATGATGAATTAAATAACTTAATAATAAAAGATTTATTTTTAAAAGGTCATATAGATTGTATGAATTTAGCTATAATGTTAGATGTACCTATTGATAAAAATAATGAGTATATAAAGTATTTTTTACTTAAGATAGAGTATTAGTGTTTTTATACTCTACCTTATATTATATTTTCATCTACTTACCATAACTTTTAAATTTTCTTAAATCATCAGGTAAATTTGGTTGATGATTAAACCAGGTGCATGTTGTATTAACTGACATAAGAGCTGTTACTAAAGATAATAAACTTAGACATTTAAGTATCTTTAATGAATATTTGTTCATTTTTATCCCTCCTTATTTGTATATTTCCTAAAATTAGCATTATATTTATCCAAAATAAAGCTGATAAACAAAATAAAGTATAGTCAGTTTTAGTTCTTGAAATGAAGCTTGCAACTACAATAAATAAAATTATTGTTGCTAATAACTTTGATATTTTACTATATCTTCTTTTTTCATCCAAGTTTAAAGGATTATTTTTATGTTCAAGAGGAGCTAAAAAAAATATACCAAAGTAATTTAATAGTGAAAATATAATAATTGGAATGTGATTTACTGTGCTTATATAATTTGAAGCATATATAGTAATTAATACAATTGATAAAAAAATAAATATACAGTTTTTGTGATTATTAGCATGATATCCACCAGAAAATTGCCTTACTGAGCAATAACATATTAAAAATAGCAATATATGAATAAATTTATGAAGTATAAGTGCTAAAGTTAATGCTAATATTATATTTATGAATGAAGCAATTATTACCTCGAAACCATAACTATAAATATTGTATTCTTTAATAGTAATTAGTTTGTTTTCAACTAATGCAGTTGTAATCTTTATAGCCATTTTTTTGAACATTATTTTCACCTACTTTTTTGATATATAAACAATATCATTTTATAACTGTAGTTTCAATAATTTAGCACAACTGGACAATATAAGGCTTAACTGGGCATAGGTATAGAAATTATCATAGTAAATCTACTTTTATTATGTTCAATTAAGCATGTTCCATCATATTTATTAATTGAATTTTTTATACTTTTTATTCCAAAACCATGTTTTAATGTATCAGTTTTGTCGGTTAAAATGTCATTGCCTTTAATTAAGATGTCATTTATTTTAGTATTTTCTGCTTTAATTATATAAAAATCGTTTATTACATTCCCCTTTAAAATAATTTCTTTAGGATCTAAAGTGATTTTATTGCAAGCCTCTATTGCATTATCTAATATGTTAGAAAATATATCGCATATATCTATATCTTTAATAAATTTACATTTGCTAAAATCTATTAATGCTATAAAGTTTATATTATATTTATCACAAAGATCTTTCTTATCGTTTAGTATAATATCCAATGTAACATTCCCTGTATGATATATATTATTATTTCTAATTGTTTTTTTTATATTATTTAAATAAGGTCTTATATCAATGTTGTTTTCATACATACCTTCTATACATGAAATATGATTTTTCATATCATGGCTTAACAACTCTATTTTAAGTTGTTTTGATTCAATGTTTTTGTAATATTCATTTTTCATGCTAGATATTTTCTCAATCATATTATTTTCCATGAGTAATTTATTATCTGTTTGTATTTTCTTTATGAGAGAAATCAATGAAATACTAGATAAGAATAATACTGTAGCAATTGTAAAAAGCTGGTTTTTGTCTATTAAAGTTCCTTCTGAATACTTAAAGATATATTTAAAAATTATGAAAAATAAAACTATATTTGTGAAAATAGGAATTGACATATAAGTTAATATTTTTCTGTTCACATCTGAGTCAATTTCAAAAAAGTATGATTTGTATAAATATAAAACAGTAATTAAAAGAACTTTACCAATTATAATTGACTCAATTCTATAAATATTATTTGTTAGTAGAATACTCATATCATTTATTAGATTTATCCAGATTGTAAAGCTCATACTTAAGGCATCTATACAAATCAATAACATCCAATATATGATTGAGATACAAATTGCCTTTATTAGTTTTATATTATATCCAAGTTTAGCTATTATTATGGTCGTAAATATAGATATTATAACTCTAGTATTTGGAAATATATCTAAGATGTATAGTGTATTTGCAAAAAAAATTACCAGAATGAACATAAATGTTATCCTGGAATTACTTTTACTCTCACTATTGTAATCTAATGTTTTTTTACACATAAACCACTCTATGCAAAAAGATATAAATATAAAAACTGTCCAGAAGAAGTTGTTTTTTATCATAATAATCCTCCTAAAAATAAAGTTATTTTATTTTTAAAATCTTTGACTTTATATTTACTTACTGGTATTTCTATTAATCTATTGTCATATTCCATAAATGCTGTATTTTTTTCGATTTTTACTACTTTTCTTAGATTTACTAAAAAACTATTATGGCATCTAAAAAATCCATAATCTTTAAGCTTATCTTCTAAACTGCTTAAACTAGTTGATAATACATGATTTCTTTTTTCTGTATGTATAATTACTGTTTTTTTCATTACTTCTATATAGATAATTTCACTTGTTTTAAGAAATAAACTTGAATTGTGTCCTACATGTTTTGATTCAATATGTATATTATTATTTCTAAATATGAAATCATTTATAAATGAATCTATATAGTTTTTAAAGATTCCATAATCAATAGGTTTTAATAAATACCTATAAGCTCTCACATCAAAAGCATCTAAAATATGATTTGTCATTGAAGTAATAAAAATAATATCTACTATCTTGTCAAAAGCTCTAATTGTCTTTGCTGCTTCCATGCCATTAATACCTTCCATTTTTATGTCTAAAATAAGTAAATCTAATTCATTAGGATAATTTTTAATAAGCTCTTCAGCTGAATAAAATAGATTTATATTATAATCTATTTCAATACCATTGATAATTTTATCAAGATATTTTTTTATTATATCCATGCAAGATTCTTCATCTTCACAAATGGCTATTGATAAAAACATAAATAATACTTCCCCCTATTCAAAAAGTTATCTAAAAGATAAAAAAGTATGCTTATAGCATATATATTATAACATGATTTTTATACAAATATCTGAAATCAAATATATTTTCAAAAAAAATCAAGAAATGCCCCATATTACTTATAAGAAAAAATAAGCTGATTTTCTAGTAATTATAAGTAAGCTGTATATGTCAGCAATAAGAAGGAGATGTTTAGATATGAATAATTATGAAAAAGATAAAAAATGAGAACTATTGTGTCTTAAGTAATAAAAAATAATTAATTATGAGAGGTTGATAAAATGGAAAGTAAAAAAATGAAAGAGTATGATTATTTTGATATGTTTGGAGTAGACATAGAAAACAAATTAAATAGTATGTTAGAACGTGTTGATTATGAAGATTTGGGAGAAATAACAGGAGGATTTTTTATAAAAAATGAAAAAATGTTTTTCTTTTATTATTATAAAATGAATCCACACAATTATATAAATCTAAATGAATTATTATATGATGTTATTATTATTTTTGATGATATTATCGAAGATGTTATAGAACAAGAAGAAGTAAGTGAATTTTCAGCAAGAGAAAAAATAAAGAATGATATTTGTACTGAAATATATCAAATGCTTAAAAGATATGTGAAAATTAAAGGTTATAAAGATAATTTTATAAAAGAACTAAAAAATTATCAAGGTAAGACTCTATACAAATTAGAAATAGATGATTTAGTTGAAGAGGCTTATTGGAGAAATTTTGAATGTGATTATGAAAATGAAATTGATAAAATTGATGAAATTGATGAATATGATGTTCTTGAATATAATCTACAAAACAAATTTGAAGAATTTTTAAATAATATATATTTATCTATTAAAGTTTTAGAAAAAGGAGGAGAAGAAGAATTTTTATATACAATAACTGAAGTAGATGTTATTTATCACAAAAACTTTTTTAAAATTATAGAAGAGGTAAAAGAACAGGAGTAATATATTTTATGTGATATTAATATAAACATTCCTAGTAGATATAATATTAATTATAATAAATTTTAAAAAACTTAATTATAGTTTTTGAACACTAAATTATAAAGACAAGATAATAAATTATAGTATCTTGTCTTTATTTATATCTTTCTTATTTCTAGATTTTAGTATCATATATCTTTCTAATATGCTTATTAATCCTAGGTAATAAAATCTATTAAATATAAATACTGATACTTGAATCTAATCATTTTGTAAGTCTCTATTTTCCACTTCTGTTTTTATAATAATAACTGTTAAACTATATTCTTATATTAATTTAAAAAAGGCTGTACACTTAATTTTAACATACAACCTCTATGTAGATATCTTCTAACACTTATTGCTTAATATGTGTGGCTTCTAATTATCTCTATTTTGCCATTTTCGTCTATCATTTCCGTCATTATATCTAAGTCGCAAGCTTCATTTGGGTCGTTGCAAGATACAGCCCAACTTTTTACTACTTGCTTTTGTCCTGTTCTTTTTGCCTCTTCAATTAATCTTGCTATTTCTTCCTGTTCTTTTTGCTTTCTATCTTCTTTTTGTTTCTCAATTTTTTCTTGCTTTTCAGCTAAAATTTGTTTTGCTTTTTCTGCTGCTTCCAATAAAGTTTTTTTAGTAATTTGGCAAGTATCTGCAAACTCGAAAGTTTTCCTTTTTTTAAATATTCCTCCTACCTCATATGCAACTTTATCTATTTCATCCATTAATTCTTTTAAATTAGTGCTTTGATTTATTTCTTTGTTGTTAATGTAAAAACGAGATGTTCCAATTACTAATTCAATAGTTTCATCTTCGCCTAAATTTTCCCAAACATTGTTATAATAGTCTCTTTCTATTTTATAAGCTTCTTTTAAAAATGCTTCTCTCATTTTTTCAAGTTCAGGTGGAGCTTTAATATAAAATTTCTTTTTTTTCATATTAAATAATTTTCCTGCTTGTTTAGCAACCTCATGCCCAAGTTCAATTACAAATTCCATGCAGTAATAAGTAAACTCAGCCCACCTTTCTCCTCTATCTTTTAATAAATTCCCATCTATCACCAATGTTTCGATTTCAAATTTTTTTCCCTTTAAGTTTTTTGATATTACAAGTTCGCAAATTCCTCTCGATGTTTCAAATTCATATCTCATTTCTTCATTCATTTTTTCACCTCATACAATTATTTTTTATTTTTACGAATTAGATTATTTTTATATAATTTTAAGTTTAGGTTCTTCTTAAACTTAATTCCTTTACTTATTTTATCATATTTACACCTCTTTTTTTATTTAGCTGTCTAATGCAACTTAGTTTTTTATTTGCTAAAATTAGCTTATTTTTTCTTATAAATAATATGGGGCATTTTCATATTTTTTTTGAGAAAATATTTTTATAATTAAGTAAATTAATTTTTCTAAGTTATCTTAACTTAATTATAACAATGCTTGTGAACTATATCTGTACCAAGTAAAATATTTTTTTAAAATATATAATAATTATTTAAAAACAGGGTAAAAAATAGGTAACTATTGTTTTGAGTTGCTAATAGTATTGAATAGCTGTATAATATCCTCATAAATTAGAATTTGTGGGGGGGAAGGAGAATGAGTAAAGAATATATAATACCAGCATGTTCAGGAATAAAAATTGATGTTAAGCAAGGACAAAATATTACAGTGATTGATATTGAAGGCGGTCAAGTGGTTGATTTTTTTGCAGAAGTGACAGGTAGTCCAAATGAATTTCTTTCAACTGGAGTGACGATTGATTGTAACGAGTCTTTGAAATTAAAAATTGGAGATATTATTTACACCAATCTATACCAACCTATGATGAAAGTCCTTTCTGATGATGTTGGAGAACATGATTTATTCCACCCATGTTGCCGACTAGAAATGTATGATTTCTTCTACCATAATGGCGAAGGACACCCAAACTGTTTCGACAATATCAATAACGCCCTTGAAGAACAGCGAGCCATTATTACACCTGTCAATTTATTTATGCACACGAAAATCAATACTAATGGTAGTATTTCAGTGGAAACGCCTATTTCTAAAGCCGGGGATAAAATCATAATAAAAGCATTGTTGGACATTACATTGGGAGTTGCCGCTTGTAGCGTATCTGAAAGCAAATGTAACAGCGGGAAATGTTCGTCTATTAAAATGATTATTGACTAAAGTAAATCCCAGCTTGTCTATAACTTCATATTAAATACCATAAGCAGTTAGTCTATATGATTGACTGTTTTTCTTATGCCATGAAAGGAGGAATTATATCATTTTACAAAAACAAAGGAAAGCGTATTAGACATTAATTTTATGAAAAAACATTAGCTATCTAGCTAATGTTTTTAGATTAATTGTTATTATAGATCTCTTTAATTTCATCTTCACTTAAATCAAAATCGTCAAATTTGCTTAATATATCATCTAATTTAAAACCATTTTTCTTTAGCATTACAATTAACTTATGATCTTTTCTTCTAGCTTCTTCTCTTTTACCTTTTTCAATACCTTTTTCGATACCCTCATTAAAAATTTCTTCCTTGAAGTTTCTACTTTTATTCATAATATATGCACCTCTTTTCAGATTTAATAAATATTCTTCATTTCTTCCTAGATCTTTTAACCTATCTAAAGCTTTCTTAATAATAAAGACAATACACTAAATTATAGTATATTGTCTTTATTTATATATTTGATATACATTTATTGTAAGATTAGACCTACAGTACTATTATATTCAAACTTATTGCTAGATTTTAGTATCATATATCCTTCTAATGGAGTTATTAATCCTAGATAATAAAATCTATTAAATATAAATCCTGATACTTGAATTGAATCATTTCGCAAGTCTCTATCTTCCTTATAAAAATCTTCTTCTAGAATTATTTTACAGCTTATTTCAGTAGATTTGAAAAGCTTAGATGCTTCTTTCTCATTATCAATAATATTTTTATAAGGTTCAAAATTAAATATTAGGTCTAAACCATCAAAATGAGTTTTATATATACCAAAAATATTCTTAATTTCTTTATCACAATTGCTAAAACTGTCTTCAAAATATTTTTTAACTATACCATTATCATAATAATAATCCAAAATATTTTTTCTAAGACTCATTGTAAAAATAGAATTAGTCTTTAAGGTATTATTTAAGATATCTTTAGTTGTATTCTTAAGTTTATTATCATAAAAGTTATCTTCACTAGGTAGAATATAAAAATTTCCATATTCATATTTATTATTTATATTACATTTACCCATCCTTTGTATTAAACAATCCATATGTGCTAAATCACTTATTACTATATTGAAATCTAAGTCTAATGATATTTCTTGAGTAGATATCAAAATATCCCCTTTTCCATTTAATATTTTACTATATTTATCTTTTTTATCTTTGAATTTAAATCTATTATGCAAAACATTTATATCTATACCATTATATTTATCTGATAAGTTTTCTTTTAAAAACTCATATGAACTATTAGCTGAATCAATAGTATTTTTTATTATTAGAATCCTTTGTTTCTTTTCTAAAGCTTCTTCAACTATTAACTTAATTTCTTCTTCCTTTATAAAAGAGACCTTTACATTTTTACCTTCACAAAGTTCTTCTTCCTTGTTGCTCTCAATAAAAACTATTTCTCCTTTAGCAGTAATGTTTTCATTACATTCTTCTTGAAAAATAATGCCCTTACTTATCATTTGATCTTTATACGGTTTTGGAAGTATAGTTGTCATTAAGTGAAAGTCAACGTTTAAATATTTACATGCAAATTGCATAAAATATATTAAAATCAAAAATATCTTTGGATGCAACAAATGTACCTCATCAACAGTTATAGATGAATTTTTAATAGCTGCAAATGTCATTTCATATCCTGGAAATTTAAACATACTAAGTAATAACTGGTCAATTGTTGCAATTATATATGGTTTACAAAAGTTTACACTTAAATCTATATCCTTTGATGTTACTACAAAATCTAGTTCTTTATTGTTTTCAGTATATGAATATAAGTTTATATCACCATCAATTAACCCAATACAATCATCATTTCTTCTATCTAAATTATTTTTATTCTTAAATATATTTTTTATGTAAAGACTTTCTAATGATAATTGATTTGAAACCAAAAATAATTTTCTTTTAAATCGTTTTCTATCATCAGCATACATTTTTACTGAGTTTGTAAAGTCAACAGTCAATACATTTTTTCCAGATAGCTCTCTCAGTCTTTTTTGTATAATATTAAATTCTACATTACTTTTTTCTAAATCAGAATGATTCTTACAGATATCAATTAAAATCATCTCATCAATTTCTTTATCTGTAAAATCATTATAGAATTTTATATCTTTATTTATACTTTGAGCTCTATGGTCTATTAAATTTAACATTCCTTTATAAAAAATATGTTTAGACCTTCTATCATTTAAAACCGAGTCATCTATTTGACCATTGTTATAATCACTTTCTATAACCATATTCTCGCTTACTTTGTCTAGATAATCATAATCTAACATATCTTCATTGAATTTAAATTCTATATCTAAAATGTATTTTATATAATTTTCTATATCTTCTAGATTGAAAGAATCTTTATTTTCTAAAATTCCACTCTCAATATACTTATAAATTTCTTCTTGCACTTTAGTAGTAGTTAATTTCATATAATCTATATAGTTTCCATGATGTAACATTATAGTTTTATATATGTATAACTTATCTTCTTCTGATAAATTCATTTTTTCCAATATTGATTGCAAAAATGCTCCAGAAAATACATTGTGTCTTGCTATCTTTTCTAAAGATTTTTTTTTATATTCTAATTTTTCTATTTCTTCTTTTGAAAAACTAGATGATATTTTATTATTAATCTCTATTTTTTGTTGAACAATTAAATTAATTTTTCCTAGATCATGCAAAGCACAGCATATCTTTAGTATTTCTATATCTTTATATGAATACAAATCTGGGTCTAATATAGATTCTAATACTTCAAATAAATCTTTAATATGTTCAACTAATGTTTGCTCTTTTTTATTGACATTTAAATTACATGGTCCAGCTAATAGTTCCTTTTTCATGTTAAACACCTATCCTTTAAAGTAGTTTATAATTTTTTTCTTTTGCAACTCTAATAGTCATCTATCTTTCGTACCTTCTTTAAAATTTCTTCTTATATTTTAATATCTTCATTTATCTAATACAAAATGAACACTCTTCTATACAATATCCTCCCTTAATACCTGGTTTACTTTTGATGTCAACTCCAGCCTTTCTTAGTTGACATATATATTCCTTTACTTTTCTCTCCAGTATACCTAGTTTTGTATATTTCACTAGAGTTTAAATTTTCATTTTTTCTTAGAAGTAATATAATTTTAATTACATTTTCTATTTTACTCATATAAATATACCACCTTTATTCAAGTTTAACATTTCTTGGTGAACTATTATTTTATGGAGTAAAATATAACTGCGAAACTATTACATTTAGATTTAAAGAAATAAAACATTAACTATTTAGTTAATGTTTTATTTTTATTAGTTTTGATTATATACTTTTTCGACCTCTGATTTATTTAAATCATCTATAATGTCACATATTTCATTTAAATTATAACCTTTATTTTTTAACTTTATGATAAAATTAAATTTCTCTTCTCTTTTCCCTTTTTCAATGCCTTCTTTAAAAATTTCTTCTTTGAAGTTTCTACTTTTATTCATAATATATGCACCTCGCTTTAAATTTAATAAATAGTCTTCATTGCTTCCTAGCTCTTTTAGCCTATCTAAAGCTTTCTTAACAACAGAATCATTCTTAGCTATAAACCTAACATCTAAATTAGAAGGATTACTAATTAATTTTCCCCACAACATGATTCTATTTACTATATTGTTATGTCTGTTAATTTTAGGAAGCTCTACAAAGTACAATGCCGTTTTTTCTGAATAAATATTTGGATGACCATCCATAGTTAGTCTCATACAATTTATATAATCATCTATTTGATTATATTTTACATGATTTAATATGTGTATTCCAATAGTTTTTCCAATTTCTTTGTATTCTTTACCTTCTTCTAATTTTCTACCATGCACACGACTAAGATAATATTCAGCTCTTTCTAAGTAATCGTCCTCAAAAGCTCTTTGCATCTCAATATTAATGTGATTATTTTCTTCATCTTCAGCCAAAATATCAAGTCTAGGTCTTTTCTCACCAACATAATTAATCGTTGGATCAGTTTCAACTCGGATTATTTTTTTTATTTGAGTAAAAGGTTTAATATTTCTATTAGCATGTGGAGCATCTTTGAGAATATCATTGATAAAGTTAATGAGTAAATCGTAATCATTATTTAAAGTAAATAATGATTTAAATACTTCGTCATATTCAGGCTTAGCGTAACCATCTTCTGTCACAACTTCGCCAACATTTTCACTAGTCAATATCTCTTCTGGAATTAAATTTTTGATTTTATGTAATTCCTCATTAGAAAAATCACCCTTACTGAGTATATCATTTAGTTTTTGAGTCCATTCTCTGTTTTTTTCTTCAATTCTAGTTCGCTTATATTCCTTTGATATTTTAGTAATTTTAGATTTTTCTTCTAATATCTGTTTCATTTTAACACCTCTTTTTTTTATTATACCAATTTTTTCTTAATTAATCTCTTTTTAATATAATTACCCCCCTCATTATTTAATTGACTAATGCAATTTAATTCTTTGTTTGCTTAAAATAGCTTATTTTTTATTTACATAAATAATATGGGGCAGATTTATTTTTTTTTTGAAAAATCTTTTAATATATTAGGACCTACTGCACTTTAATATAAATGTTTTTGAGGTATAAAAGTAATTGAATTATTTAAAATTGAAAAATGCAGGAAAGCAATTAGTCAGCATATATGACTAAACACTTTAAACAATAAGCTCTATATTACTAATAGATTAAAAGACGAGTAATTGGGAATATATTTATTAATATATTGGAGTTTAAAAGGTTAAGTAACGAAAAAGAAGGAGTAAAGGTAAGAAAAGCTGAATAAAGAAATGAATTCTTAAAGCAGGACTCATTTCCTTATATTGATAAACTATCATTTGTTTTAAGTATATTATTTTGTAGGCTCAAATCTCTTAATCCATCTATTTGACAAAGAATCTATATCAAATATAGGAGTTATATTTATCATAGCTAATGGAATGATTGTAAAAAAAACATTTCTCACTAAAAAAACTGTGTCATTTAAATCTTTTTTATAAAAAAAGCCATTAATATTTAAATAGATAAAGAGTATTACAAAAATTAAAATTAAATGGTATCTTAAAATATTGAAATTATATTCAATATTTTTTAATGCATAAAATTTTCTACTAAAAAAGATAAGCATTATTTTATTAATAAAGACACCAAAATATAAGTATGCAATTAATGAAAATGTAGGTATAAAGTATACTAATATTGATGATTTCATAAATTTATAATTTATTAAAATGAATAAACTTATAAATGAAATTAAAAATGTGTAAAAAGTTAATGTGATTAGTGTACACATAAAAGTAAATTTGTTTTTAAAAAAAAAACATAAAATAAAAAATACTATGCAGATAAAAATTATATTTAATAATAGCATAAAATTCTCCTTTATCAATTTCTTATTAAATTATACATTAAAAAACCTAATTCGAATCAGATTTATTAAAAAACTTTAAAAATAAAAAAGCAAAAAAATCAGCAATTTTTTTTTCATATTTTCTTGATATATATAGCAATGTAAATTTCTGTGATTATTTCGATTAATTATTACGAATTTATGTTGACTACAAATAACGGAGGAAAAAAATATGAAAAAAAGAAAGATTAAAACTAATGGGATGGGTAAACGTAAATTAAAATTAGTTTTAAAATATTGCGATGGAAAACAAAATTGTATTAACTTTAATTTAAAAGTAAACAAAATATTAATAATGAATCATAAAATACCTTATAAATTTCCGAGGTTTATAAATATTTTCTTAGGTAAAGTGATTGAAATTCTTATCTCCCATATATTAATGGATTTAGGAATCGAGCCTGAATTTAAATGGTTTGTAGCAAAAATATTAGCATATATTATAATTAAATTTATAAATTAGATAAATATAACAAAGCTAAAACTAATCAAATAAATAATAACTTAAAAAGCTACAGATTTTCTTATCCTGTAGCTTTTATTTTAATTTTAATCAAGTAACTCTCTATACAATACTAAATTAAGATATTTTATTTCTCTTTATATGTACAAATCATATATCTAACTCTATAATATTATCAGTGTCAATGTATTTTTTAAAGCTACATTGTCATTTATTTTCACATCTTCTTTGAATAAAACATAATTAATTTTTTTTGCAATGATTTATTAATACTTATATTATAATTACTGTTTTCTTTCAAACTTAGAATATGCTCCTGCTAATTTTTTTATTTCTCTTGAGTTGTATTTTCTTTGTATTTCCTTGATCTTTCTCACATGTTCATCCTTATTAAAATCATGTGATAATTGTTCCATTGCACATTTTTTTAAATATTTAGATGTATTTACATTAAGACCAACACGTCTGAAACCTTTTACAATATTATTATTAGCTTCTACTAACATTAGATCCATTGCATATCCTTCATTTTCTTCAAGTTCTTGAAATTCTTTACATTTAGATAAATGAATTGTAAATGGTATATCTGCATCTCCTATACCCATTGTATTTGTAAATACGAAGAAAATAATTTTGTCTAAAAAAGATACATCTATTCTTAAATTACCTTTTCGAAATTCCATTATTTCTTTTTCTGATAAATTGTCTAATTTAAATATAGCTCTAAATCCAGTTTCACTAAAAGTAATACTTAAACCATCTGGTACTTCTGCTTCTAATTTTTTACCAACTTCTATTTGAAACATATTGGTCTATCCCTCCAATTATTTATATTCTACATTATAAGTATAGCTTACTTAATGTCATTTTTCATTACTTTAGACAAATTTACTGAATATATGTTAAAGCTGCCAACTCTATCTATTAATGAACTTTAATGCCTTGTAAAGTGTATCAAATTTATCTTCGCCTTTTATCATAGTATATTTTTCTTTAGTTATAGAATTTATCTTCTCACATGCTCTTCCACCTACAACATATAAATTTTGTGTCATGCCTGGTTTGTAATCTCTTATATCACATACTAAATATTCTTCTTCTTTATAATTCCAACTAATGACTTCAGCTGATATTTTATCCACTTCTCCATCATAAACAATTGTGTATCTTATTATTTTATCATCCTTTTTACTATTTTTTATTTGATTTTTAAAATCTATCCATAGAGAAGGATTATCAAGTATATTACGAGGACAATATTTTTTCTTAGCATCATAATGCCTAATCACTTTGTCTGAACTTATATTTAAATCTTTCATTAACTTTTTAGTTAAATCTATTGCATTTTGTCTTGCTTTTGTATAATTTCCATCTTTATTTACACATATTTCTATGTTTATGCTATTGTAGTTTGTTACTCCTTGAATTAGTGCAGTACCATAGCTTTTACCAACTGCCCAAGCTCCATTTTTGTGGTCTAGTGTTTGATATATTACTTTATCATCAACATAATAATGAACACTTGCTTCTAAGTTACCATTATTAAGTGCTTGTGCATGTCTCTTAGCATCTGCTCCCTTGTCCTCATTGTCAGTCTCATGTATAACTATAAATTTGGGGCTATTTTTGTTTGGATAACACTTTTTATTTGTTAACATCTTTATTATATCTACCATTGCTTACTTTCCATCCTTAACATTCAATTCATCTGTTATTGTATCTAGTAAAACTACTATTTTTTCCTTTAATCTCTTAGGTACTGGTAATCCACATAAATACATATTTTTTAATATACTTACACTTTCATATAAAATGAATAAAATAGAGAAAAATTCAGATATTCCAAGGCGATTTAATTTTAGAAAGTTGATCCAGTCCTGTGGTAGCATAAATAAGAAGTTGAAATTTGTAAGAACATCAAGCACTGACAAAAAAAATACACATGCTATCATTGCTACTTTTCTAATTCCTCCATCTATTCCAAGACTTGAATTAAACTTATGATTTTTTATTGCATTTAAGCATCCCAATAACGTATCAAATGAAATGGTTAAAATAACTAATTTTATAAATATATTATCTACCAAAGAAAATACTGTCATGTTAATGATTCCTCCTGGTTTTATAGTAAGATAAATTTTTCCTACTATTATGGATATAAAAGGTGAACTACTATATATTAACTATAGTTCACCTTTTTATTCTCAAATCTCTATTTTAGATAGAAAACTTTATTTGATTAATCATTTTTTCTATATTCAAGTATAAAATCATATAGTTGATTTATTCACTAACTACTAATTCAGCTGTGTCAGGATCAAAATAATACTCCTCATCATCAATTGTAACTGAACCAGTTGTTGCAATATATTCCTCTGTGAAATAGTATTTTTTACCATCCAGATCTAACCAACCAGTATAGTTTATTGATTCTCCTTCAAAATTCTCATCTAAAGTATTTTGATGTGCAAAATATTTAAATCCATCTGGCGTATTAAATACTCCAATCTGCATAATACCATCTTCACTAAAGTAGAACATCTTATCTTCTATATTTAGATAACCATATTGCATAACACCATCTTCATTAAAATAGTAATGATTATCTTCAAATGTTATAAGACCTGTTCTCATTATGGCATTCTCATCAAAATAGTATTTTATATCATCAATTACATTAATACCTTTATATGCTTTTTTAGTTTCTGGATCGAAATAATATTTATCACTTTCATTTTCCATATCATATATCCATCCAGTCTCAATTGTATATGTTTCTCCAAAATAATATACATCTTCACCAACTCTAACTAAGCCACTATATTCAACTGCTTGTCCATAAATATTATCATTTACAGTATTAGCTGGAGCAAAGTATTTATATCCATCTGAAGTGTCAAACACTCCTATTTGAACTAGACCATTTTCACTTATATAGAAATAATTATCATCTATATTTTGCATTCCAGATTCTACTATTCCAGAATCAGAGAAATAAAATACTTTATCATTGATAGTGACAAATCCAATTTGCATAATTCCAGAATCATTAAAATAATATTTACCATCATTGATTATTGATATACCTATAGATGCCTCTGCTGTATTCTCATCAAAGTAATATTTTGAACCATCTTCTAAATCTTTCCATCCAACTATTGCTGTAAATGAATCATCAAAATAATAAATCTTATTGTTGAAATTAAGCATACCAGAATATGAAAGTGCTTCACCTTCTTCATTTCCTAAATCTTCATCATGATGAGCAAAATACTTAAATCCATCTGCTGTATTAAATACTCCTATTTGCATTTCTCCATTCTCAGCAAAGTAAAAATATTTTCCATCTATTTCAGTATATCCTGACTTCATCACACCAGAATCATCAAAATAGAATGTCTTATCATTTATATTAACAAATCCTTTTTGCATAATACCATCAGAGTTGAAATAGAATTTATCATCACCTATTTGATTTAGCCCTTTAAAAGCTCTACCTGTATCTGTGCTAAAATAGTACACTTCATCATCTAATGTTTGCCATTCTTCAGCTGCTCTATAATTATCTCCAAAATAATAAATATTTTCATCAATAATTAGTTTGCCAGTAAAATTAATTGCTTCACCTTCTAGATTTTCATCAAGTGTATCTGCTGGAGCAAAATATTTAAATCCATCTTCTGTACTAAATACACCTGTTTGTAACACTCCATTTTGGCTGAAATAGTAGTTTTTGCCATCAATTATTGTTTCTCCAACTGAAGCAGCACCTCCATTATCTGGATTAAAGTAGTATTTATCATCACCTATAGTTGTAAATCCAGTTATCAAGTTCTTTATTGGTGGCTTGAAATAATATAATGAATCATTAATATATACTAATCCAGACACCATCATTCCAAAGTTATTAATATAAAATTTCTCATTGTATAAAGAAATCAGACCTAAATCATAATTAAGTAATCCTTCCACATAATATGAAGGGGTAAATGTTGAAATAATTTTATTTATAGATACATCTTGCTTATCACTAAAATTAAAAGATATCTTATCTGATATAGTATTACCTTTAAAAACATTAGTGAATCTTATTTTAACTTGTGATACCTTGTTCTCTTCATCAGTTGACATAAGAATAAAATCACTTCCATCATTACTCCATACATATCGTATAGATAAATCATTGATATTAATATTGATTTTTTCACTTATATAATTTGTATCTAATACAATCACTTCTGGATAAGTATTATTTGCTTCATATATAGGTGTTATGTTTATTTCATCTGTATATATATTTGGCGAAATTATAACTTTATTAACACAACTGTCTATTCCATAAAGGTATTTCTGAGAAAAATTAATGACAGTTGAAGAGATATCTCCAGAATCATCTAAATCGTAATTTGGTTCTACTATCATATTTTGTCTATTACCTACATATAGAGTATATTTAGTTTCTAACGTATTAAACTTAATGAAATATGGTTGTATATTATTATCTTTATCACAAATAAACTCAAATTGACCAATAGAAGTAGTAGCACTTATTATAAAATTAGTATCTAATATAAGCTTAGCATTAGATTTTAAGGATTTTATGAAAATACTTTTTATATTCATACTTTCTAAAAAGCTCATTAAAGAATCTGAAGTATTTGTACTACCTTTTTTATTCATAAATTTCAATATTTCAGCTACTCCATTTTCATCTAAATATACTCCATTTAATTTTATAGTATTTTTATCTTGTATAGTAAAAGAAAGAGAGATTTTTATATCATCTTTTAAATAATACCCTGTTAATATAATAACATCATCTTTAGTTATAGCTTTAACATCTTTCAAATCATTACTATAATATCCAAATGGAGGTTTACTATTGTCCATATAAACTTTAATTATGAGAACTACATCAGATAATTCAGATACAAATAAACCTTCTTTTGTAGAACAATTAATAAATCCATTTTCTTTTCCTTTATCATCCATAAAACTATAAGGTATATTTTTTTGTAATTCGCTGTTCAATCCTATATAATCTATTTTCTGTTGAACAGAATTTGAATTTGCCATCAATGTTTTTAGTTCACCAGAAATAAGAACTTTATATGATTTAGATAATAAATCAACTTCTATAACTGCATTTATTCCTTCTAAGATTGAGAATGTTAAAGATACAAATCCATTACCTCCATTTAATGTTCCAGAGAAATTAATTTCATGATTATCTAAAATAATTTTATTGTCTTCAATACTTAATTTAGATAAAATATTTTCTATTAAATCTCCTTTTTTAATTTTATCAGATTCTATAGTGACATCTCTTACAACATTGTCGACATCTATAACCCAAGTATCATTTTCATTTAATTCTATGTTTATATTCATATTATATTGAGAAAGAGATAATGCATAAGTTCCTCCCGAACCATAAAAAGAATATGATAATTTCTCTCTTATATATTCTGTAGTTATCACTGGGACTATAAAGCTTCTAGTATTACTGTCTAAACTTATTCTTACATTAGTATCTTCATATCTTGGTTTTAATGTTGTTATTAAAGCATCAGCTATAAAAGCGAAAAATCTCCAATAAAACTGGCCTTCATACTGGTCTCTTATACGGTCTAACAGTTTTGTACCATCATTTTCTAAGCCTCTTAAACCTGGTGTCCATCCTGTTTCCCAGCCAAACACTCTATTTGGAGCATTAGGTAATACCATTAAATCTTTTGACAAATCAAGTTCTTCTTTTTTAACTTCTAATACATCATATATAGATAAATGTGGTTCTCTATATGTTATTGATGGTGATGAAAAGAAGTGATCTATATCATTAGTTACAGTATGACCTGAACCACCTTCCATTCTCCATATTTCACATTTACCTAAAGTTATTGAATTGTTATTAAAGTCTATCTCAGATATTACTAAATCATCTTGTGGCATCATTATTTTATCATCTAATGAAGTAAATGCTCCTTCAGACTCAGCTAATGATATATGACTAAAATAATCTACAACTTTTGTTGCTTTATCTCTTAGGATAAGCTCATTGTTTACTAAACTTGGTATACCTGCTGAAATTCCTGCTAAAGGAACTAAAAGTATACTAAATCCACTAGCTATTCCTAAAGATGAAGTAATTATTGCAGTTGTAGCTGCTGTTAAATTTACTGCCATTATACCTATCTTAGCTTCTATTTCTTGTCTTAATAATGGGTCACTTGTTTCACTTAGCTCTTTGATTGCTGCACCTAAACTTACACCATCTATGATAGTTGCAATTACAGGTAATCCTTCAGATAATGTAGGAAGTAAATCTATAGTTTCATCTAATGCAGTTGATACTAATTCAACAACTTTGGCTGCATCTGTAATGGTATTCAAACCAGTACTAAATAATTGAGCATAAACTTGAACTTTCATTGCTACACTTAAATTACTAAGAGATTCTTTAGAACTATTATATTCTATTAATGATTGTATAAAAAATGCAGCATTTAAAGTATTCACTTCATGTGTAGCATCTAAATTTACTTTTTTTACTAACTTACCATTTACAGTATCAAATATAGTACCTTTTATCTTAGAAATCTCTTCAGTTATATGATTAGCATATTCAGAGAATATTGCCTTTTCAGTTTCTACAAATATAGATTCTCCAGTTTCTTTATCAATAAATCTTATACTAAAGCCTTCATCAGTCTCCGATATATCCTCAAAAGATATAAAATGAGAATCTTCTAATTCATTCTGTTGTTTTAAGTCGTATAGTGCATCAGAAATAGATTCTATTAGTTTAAATTCATTCTTTATATAATTAATAGAGTCAGAAGTTAAGCTTTTAGCTTCTTCAATCCTTTCTTCTACCACTTGTGTCTCTATATTTGAAATAACATTTATCTCACATTCTGCTAACATTACTTTTTCTTCTAGTTCAATATCACTTGAATTAGACTTGTTTCTAATTTCTTGTAATAATGTAGATAATTCAGGTAAATTTTTAGATTTTACTATAATTTTATTTTCTTTAGGATTAAATGATATATATTCTTTTGATGAAATATCCTTTATAATACTTTCTTCTTTATTTATCCATTCACCAGAATGATCCAATAATTCTCTTCTTCCTTCACTATTTATTCTAACTTCATATTGATTTGCACTTACTATAATAGAGTCTTGACTTATAGATGGCATTAATTCTGATACTTTATCTTTAACTCTAAGTAATAATTTTCCAGGATAAGTCTCTTCTACATTTACAGAATAGCTAAACATGTTACATCCCAGTAAGTTTATTTCTATAGATTTAGGAGAAATATCTGCTTTAGCTAAATCTATTATTGTTTCTATTTCTGAAGATAATGAATCCACATCAAGACCTGCAAATATATCAGTATTAAACTCAGCTTTGCCATGACCAATAAGTGTCAATTTAATCTTAGGTCTATCAGAAATTCTATCAGGAATTCTATACTTATCAATTTCTTGTATTTCACTATCTGTAGGATTATAGTAATATGCTACTTCTGAATCTTCTATATTTTTTTGAAATAGTATACTGTCATAAGGATTTTTTGCAAATAAGTTACATGCTGCTTCATAGCTAATTTTATCTCCTTGTAATTGAACAATATAATGAACATATCCTCTTTCTGAACTCTTCGTTGATGAAGAGATCTTTTCTAAAAGATATTCTTTGTCAGTTACTGTATTTTGAGAAAAATCAAGATTATCATCTTCTCCAAGCGCACCTTCAAAATAATTTTTCTTGTATTCTTCAAATTGAATTTTAGCTCTTTCTTCATTAAATTGCCATAAACTACTTTTCTCTTGTTCTGTTGCTTGAGATATATTAACCTTAGGAAATTCAAAATTTCTTAACTCAGATGACAATATAGAAGAATCTATGCTCATCTCTTTAAATGTTAATAAATCTTTATAAGCTCCTGCATATATTGTAGGACCACTTAAAGTAATTGTAGTATTAGCTTCAGGATAAAATCCAACCCTTAAATAACTTCCGATTTTTGCTATAAAACTTATATTCTCTTCATTAGCTATAGCTCCCAAACTTTCACCAAAATTGTTCATTGTAGTATTAAAATCATTACCTTGACTAATAATTGGACCTAAAGTATCATTCAGTATCTTATATCTGTTTTGGATTTGTTTTATTAGTAAGTCACTACAATATGAGTCTTTTGCAGAAATTAGAGCTTGATTTATAATAGAACCTTTGGCAAATGCAATTTTTACTTCTAAAGGTGATACCTCTATATCTCCTAGTGGTAAAAATATTTCTGACTTATCAGACTTAGAAGCTAGAACAGATTCAAAGCTACTTTGAACTTCTTCATTCAATGTATCAAAATGTTTTGAAGTATATTCTGGTATATATTCTTTATATTTCATTATGGCTTCTAATTGTATTTCTTCCCAATCTACAGCTGTCTTTACTGAATCAGGCTTGTTTATATCTTTAAATAAATCGGGGTGTATTCCTGGTAACATATCAACATCTAGATAGACTCCACCAATATTTTTCAATATAGCGACTCTTAATATATCAGATGCACCAGCAAGATTCCATCTTTCTACTAGCTCTTGTTCATATAAATTGAATACTTCTCCAGTTTTAAATTCTTCAAAGTCTCTAACATCATTTCCACTATTTTCTGTGACTTTGTTTAATGACTCTTCAATATAAGCATTAAGTTCATCTATATCTTTTGAATACTCATCTGAAAGATATGATTTCACAATATCATCAATTATAAGGTCAGGATTTTCTTCTTTCTGAGCCTTATAGTAATTTATGAAATTTTGCTGTTTATCATAGATTATTTGCATACGCTTTCTGAAAAATGCAGTGTGGTTAAATTCAGGATCATTTAAATTTTCTCTAAATGATTCAAGAGTGTCATTTGATGCGGATTCTATTATAGTTTTTTTCAATGTATTTATCAAAAATGCATTACTATCATAAAATACATTAACATTATAGTCACTATTTACATCTTTCCACTGGTTTATATAATTAATAGCAGTATCATTTATTTGCCCTCCAATCCATATAAAATGTAAATTTTTCTCGACTGGAGTTAAATTGCTATTTTTTAATTCTAATATCTCTGTAACTAAGTACTCTTTAAATTTTTTTAAGGCTTTATTTCGACCAGATTTTTTATATGTATCTATATAGGTATCTGTTAAACTGTTTATATCTTTTAATTTTAGATACTTTTCAACTATAGTATTTTCTGACATATTATGATATTCTTCTAATGCATCTAATATTGCTACATATTCATCTTCCTGAACACGAAATCTCACATTTGCCATTTTTTCTAATTGCTTTCTGTTAACTAAGCTCATAAAAACTTCTCCTTTACTATTTATTTTTATTGGATTATTCTACCTATAAACTATAAAATTTTATTATATATCCTCCTTTCTAATTGAAGAATAGATTAATCTTAATTTAAGTTTTCATATATATTCACTTCCTAACATTTTAAATTGAAGATATTAAATTGATTAATTTGATCTTCTATTGAATAAGGATATTATTTTAGACAAATGTGTAAACATTTTTGTAAGTATAATATAAAAAATTAAGATATTCTTGAATTAAATTATCAGTTTTAAATTAATTTTAATTTTAAAATCTTATTTCAATGAGCAAGCATTATTTTAAATACATTAGTTATAAATTAAAATAATCTTCATAGTCCTTTTTTATTTTTTTAAAGGCTCTATTTTTAGCTTTATTGACAGCTTGCCTTGATATTTTTAATTTTATTGATATTTCTATGTCAGAATATCCTTCTAAATATTTATAAAAAATAACTTTTCTCTGAATACCAGATAGTTCGTTAAAAATATATTCCTGAAAACAAATATCTTCTTCAAATATATACTCATTTGGATAATTATTTCTTAAATTCAGCATATTTTCATTAAGTTCTAAGAACTGAAGTTTTGATCTAGATTGTTTTTTAGACAACTGAAACATCTTATTTAATAAAGATTTATGAATATATTTAACTATAATAGCATCATTTTGTTTTGTGAAGTTATTTAAATTAATACTTTTTATTAACTCAATAAAAAATATTATTAAGTCTGTTTCTCCCTCTTCATAATATAAAAATTTACTAAGTTTTTTTATTAATGGTTTAAATGTAATTAGAAGTTCTTGTAAATTTTCTGCTGAATTACTTCTTGATAAAATAATTAATTCATAAAAAGACTTTTGCATAAAATCATCCCCTTTTATATGTATAATGATATTTTTTTTTGGGATTTGACAACATTTATGCATAAATAAATTATATAGTTGCAATAGTTTCTAGAATATATATAATTTAAAAATTGACTTAATTAACAAATTTAGAAATGTATTTTAATAAATTAAGTGAATAAAGAAAAAAAATATTTTATTTGTAAACTACAAAAATAAAATATTTTATTGATGTAGTTTGCAAAACGTTATATTATATATATATATTTATATATTTTTCTTTTTTTTGAATATTCGAAAATTTTATTGTAATAGGAGGAATATGAATGGATATATTATTGTTTGATAACGATGTAAATTTTGGAAGAAAGTTAAAAGACTGTATAAATAACATACTAATTAAAGAGGGATTTGATAATGATATTGTAAAACTATATCATAATGTAGATTTATTGTTAAAGGATATTGATGCAAAAAATAAAGTAAGGATATTTTTTATTGGAGTTGATTTTGAATATAACTTAAATAAATATATGTGTGATGGACTATGGTTGGCCCAAGAAATTAGAAGAAATGACTATTTAAGTCCTATTATATTTATTTCAAATTATGTTGAAATAAGTATGAGTATTTTTTATTATAGGCTTGAAGCTATGGATTTTATATCTAAATACGATATGGATATTGCTGAAGGCAGAATAAGAGCTTGTATTAAAACCTCTCATGAAAGATATTTAAAGGAAATAAATTATCCAGAAAATTTTTTTGTTATTTATAGAAAATTTGAGCTTTGGAGAATCCCATTTAGCGATATAATTTATTTTGAAACATGTACTGCCCCTCATAAAATAAAATTAGTAACTGAAGAACAAGAAATCGAATTATACAGAAGTTTAAAATCTATAGTAGATTTAGATGAATGTCTATTTCGTATACATAAATCATTTATAGTTAATAGAGAGCATATAATTTCTCTAAATGTAAAAGGAAAATTTGTAAAAATGAGTAATGGAGATAAATGTCCTATATCTGATAGATCTCTACAATCTGTAAAAAAACAACTTAGAATGAAAGAAGTATCAGTTTAAGATATAAAAAGGTGTAAAATAATACGTTATTTTATACCTTTTTTAATATGCTATTTTACATAAATTATTATATTATTTCCTAAAAACCCGTTTTCAAAGCAGAAAAATTATTTTTTTATATTTTAAACAATTTCTTTGTGTCGAATAAACTATTTAATGACCACTAAAATATTGATTTTGAAATCTAACTAATATTTTTATATTTAGATTATATAATTAAATTAATAAATATTTAAAATAATGTGAGGAGGTATTTTAAATGAAAAAGATTAGAAGTTATATTTCTAAAATATTAGTACTAAGTCTTATTTTAACAAGTCTCTTATTCAGTGGAGGAACTTATGCTGAAAATTTAGTAGAATATTCACCTCAAAAAATAACTACCACTGCTTATAAGGCAGGAATAGAAAGACCAGAAGATTTTTTTAAAGATAAGGAAAAAGCTAAAGAATGGGAAAGAAAAGAAGCTGAAAGGGTTGAAAAGGGTCTTGAAAAAGTAGAGAAAGAAGCTTTAGCAGAATATAAGAAAAATGCATCAGAAATAAGTAAGTATTCTAGAGAAAGAAATTATTTTTATGACTATGAAATAAAAGAGAATCCTTTTGAAAAAGATTATAAGGATCTTAAAAGTGCGATATCAAAAAACAAGCTAGATAAACCTATGTATGTTTACTATTTTGAATCTGCTGATAGATTTGCTTTTAAGGGCGAAATTAGAGGAAATACAGAAAATGAAATCAGTTTAGAGAAATTTAATGAATTTAAAGATACTGTTCAAGACAGATTATTTAAACAAGACGGATTTAAAGATATATCTTTATATGAACCAGGCAATCAAGACAGTAAACCTACACCATTACTTGTACATTTAAAATTACCTAAAGGAACTGGGATGTTACCATATCAACAAAGTAATGAATCTGTAAGTACACTAATAGAACAAGGATATAGTGTTAAAGTTGATAAAACAGTTCGTATAGTTATAGGCGGAAAACAATATATAAAAGTTGAGGCATCTTTAGTAAGTAGCCTTGATTTTAAAGAAGATGTAGCCAAAGGAGATTCTTGGGGAAAAGAAAATTATAATGACTGGAGTAATAAATTGACTCCTGAACAACTTGCTGATATAAATGGTTATATGCGTGGAGACTATGTCGCTATCAATAAATATCTGTTAGAAAATGGGCCAACAAATAATCCTGACCCAAAATTAGATTCTCAAATAAATAATATAGAAAATGCATTAAAAAGTAAGCCTATTCCATCAAATTTAACTGTATATAGAAGAGCTGGAGCTCCTGAATTCGGTTTAGAAATTTCATCACCAGGATACAATTTTAATATAGAAGCAAATGTAAATGCATTTAAGGAAAAATGGGAAGGACAAACATTAACATATCAAAATTTTGTAAGTACTAGTATAGGCAGTGCAAACATGAGTGCATTTGCTCCTAGAAAAATAGTACTACGTATAAGTATACCTAAAGGTTCTCCTGGTGCTTACTTATCAGCTATACCTGGCTATGGTGGAGAATATGAGGTTTTATTAAACCATGGTAGTAAGTTTAAGATTAATAAAGTTGATACTTATAAAGATAAAACTACAACAAAATTAATTGTTGATGCAACATTATTAAATTAACAATTAATTTAATAATATTTCTAATATAAGGGGGAGAAAAAATGAAGGTACAAATGAAAAATAAAAAATTACTGAGTTTTTTAACACTTACAGCTATCGTTAGTCAAGCTCTAGCATATCCTGTATATGCACAAACTAATAATAATTATCACTCTACTAAGAAAAGAGAAGTTGTAAGTGAAGATACACTCCCAAGTAATGGATTAATGGGATATTATTTCACAGATGAACATTTTAAAGATCTAGAATTAATGGCTCCAATAAAAGATGGTAATTTGAAATTTGAAGAAAAGAAGGTAGATAAGCTTTTAGATAAAGATGTATCAGATGTAAAATCTATACGCTGGACAGGAAGAATAATTCCATCAATGGATGGAGAATATACACTGTCTACTGATAGAGAAGATATCTTGATGCAGATAGATGCTAAAGGTGATGTTGCAAACACAATTAAAGCTAAAATGGAAAAGGGTAAGGAATATAAAATTAGAATAGAATTGCAAGACAACAATCTAGGAACTATAGATAATCTATCGTCACCTAAACTTTATTGGGAATCAAATGGTAACAAAACCATTATACCAGAAGAAAATTTATTTTTAAGAGATTACTCAAAAATAGAGAAAAATGATCCATTTATTCCAAATAATAATTTCTTTGATCCAAATTTGATGTCTGATTGGGAAGATGAAGACTTAGATACAGATAATGATAATATACCAGATGCATATGAAAGAAATGGATATACTATAAAAGACTTAATTGCAGTAAAATGGGAAGATAGTTTTGCAGAACAAGGATATAAAAAATATGTATCAAACTACTTAGAGCCAAATACTGCTGGAGACCCATATACAGATTATGAAAAGGCATCTGGCACATTTGATAAAGCGATAAGTAAAGAAGCAAGAGATCCACTAGTTGCAGCTTATCCAGTAGTTGGAGTTGGTATGGAAAAATTAATATTGTCTACAAATGAGCATGCATCTTCTGATGTTGGTAAAACAGTTTCTAGAGCTACTACAAACAGTAAAACTGATGCAAATACAGTAGGCGTATCTGTTACTGCTGGATATCAAAATGGTTTCACAGGAAGTGTAACAGCAAACTATTCTCATACAACAGATAATTCAACAGCTGTACAAGATAGTAATGGGGAATCTTGGAATACAGGTTTACAAATAAGCAAAAGTGAATCAGCATATATAAATGCTAATGTTAGATACTATAACACAGGTACTGCACCTATGTATAAAGTAACACCAACAACAAACTTAGTGTTAGATGGAGATACACTATCAACTATTAAAGCACAAGAAAATCAAATTGGTAACAATTTATCTCCTAATGACACATATCCTAAAAAAGGGGTATCTCCTTTAGCACTTAATACAATGGACCAGTTCAGTTCTAGATTAATACCATTAAATTATGAACAAATGAAAAAATTAGATTCTGGGAAACAAATTAAACTAGAAACAACGCAAGTAAGTGGAAACTTTGGTACAAAAAACAGTCAAGGACAAATAGTAACAGAAGGAAATAGTTGGTCAGACTATATAAGTCAAGTTGATAGCATATCTGCATCTTTTATACTAGATATAGGAAATGAAACTTATGAGAGACGTGTTGCTGCTAAAGATTCATATGAGCCAGAAGATAAAACTCCAGAACTTACAATTGGTCAAGCAATTGAAAAAGCATTTGGTGCTACTCAAAAAGATGGTTTATTATATTTTAATGGGACACCAATAGATGAAAGTTGTGTTGAACTTGTATTTGATAATTATACAGCTGATACAATTAAAGAGAGATTAAAATCTTTAGATGATAAAAAAATATATAATGTTAAACTTGAGAGAGGTATGAATATACTTATAAAAACACCAACATACTTTACTAATTTTGATGATTATAACAATTATCCTAGTGAATGGAGCAATATTAATACTATAAATAAAGAAGGCTTACGAGGGGCAGCAAATAAACTCAATGGACAGACTAAGATTACAATACCAATGTCTAAATTAAAACCTTATAAGCGTTATGTTTTTAGTGGATATTCAAAAGATCCTTCAGTATCTAATTCAATATCTGTAAATATAAAAGCAAAGGAAGATAAAACAGATTATTTAGTACCAGAAAAGAATTATACAAAGTTTAGTTATGAATTTGAAACAACTGGAAAAGATTCTTCTGATATAGAAATAACTTTAAATGGTAGTGGAGCAATATTTTTAGATAATTTATCTATTACAGAATTAAATAGTACACCTGAAGTACTTAAAGAGCCAGAGATTAAAGTCCCAACTGATCAAGAAATAATAGATGCACATAAAACATACTATGCAGACTTTGAATGGAATATGAGTACTGGTCAATCTTATTTTAAAGGATATTACTTTAAGCCTACTGATACTAATAAAGATGTACTTAATTATATTAATAAATACCATGTATATGCGACTCTTGAAGATTCTACAGGAAATGGAGTGTACAAAGACATAGGTACTAGAGAAAAAGAAATGCGTAATTATGGAGGAGATGAAAATCAACCTAAAACTAATTATATAAACTTTAAAACTTATGATACAGATTTAGCAAATGTATTAACATATAAGCCAATGAAAATATATGCTGTTACACCTGATAATAGAGAAGTACTCGTTTATGAATATCATAAATAAATATAATTCTCAACCTATTAAACTAATTTAAATAAGGTTATAAGATATAAAAAATTTAAAATATATGAAGTTACTTTAGATAATAGAGAGATACTAGTACTTAGTATTAACTAGTATAAAATAAAGCCACTTCAAACTCCCTAAAATACAATATATAATTTATACCATAAGAAAATTATATTTTTCAACGATTTTCTTATGGTATTTTTTTATTAATTTTAAATATTAGTAAATTTTAAAATTAATTTTATGAAAATGACTCTCTATCTTCCATTTATAGCTCTTTGTAAATCTTCCCCTTATGATTCATCCTTATATAATTTGCTTGCAATTTTATCTGAAGCTTCTCTATCCATTTCATCAAGTACATGAGAATATATATTCAGAGTGGTATTAACATTTGAATGGCCAACTCTTTCTGAAATAACTTTTATAGGTATATGTGAGTTCATAAGTAACGTAACATGTGAATGTCTTAAATCATGAAACCTAATATGAGGAAGTTGCTCATATTCCAGGAATCTTCTAAATCTATGACTTATAACACTTTCATCTATAGGAGAGCCCTTCTTATTAATAAATAATAGATTATATTTATTTTCTATATCAATATTCAGTAGCTCTCTTTCTTGCTCCAATTTATGTTTTAATATGAGATTCATTATTTCATCTGGAGCCGATATCTTTCTGATTGAACTCTCAGTTTTGGTATCCTTCAGTATGACTTCTCCATTAACTTTTGCAGTGATTTTCTCTATTGAAATTATTTTTCTCTCAAAGTCTATATTTTCCCATGAAAGACCTAATATTTCAGATATCCTCATACCAAGACCAACACCTAAATTTATATGAAGCTCTAAAGCGGTATTTTTACAGGCTTCTAATAATCTTATTATTTGTTCTTCATCATAAATTTCATTTTTAAATTTCTTTGATTTAACTATATCTATTCCTTTAGTTGGATTTTTATCAATTATTCTTAAGTCAAAAGCATTTTCAAATGCAAGTTTCATTATATTAATGTGTATTTTTAAGGTTTTAGAACTTAGAGTATCTGACAAGGTGTTTATATAATTTTGTATATGTATTGTATCAATATCTTGAACTCTCATTTTACCAAGATATTTTATTATATATTTATTACATATATTGATATATTTACTATAGGTAGTTATGGACCATTTAGATTTATATTCTTCTATAAATGTTTTTAAAAAATTCTCAAATAAAATATTATTTGGGATTAGTATGTTATTTTTATACATACTATCTTTTACTTCGGCCAATCTTTTATTAGCTTCTCTTTTTTTAGTAAAAGAACCCATGTTCTTTTGTTTTTTCTTACCAGTAAGTTCATCTTTATATTCTAAGTAGACTATGTACTTTTTATTTACAATTCTTATGAACCCAGTCATAGAAAACCACCTTTCTTAAAAAGCTTTATATGTTAATTATACCATTAAAAAATAAATAAAAGTGTGATTTTGCTGAATTATAACTGAAAATTATAAGAATATTAATTATATATCCTTGTAATATAAATAGTTATAAAAAAATATCATAGAATTAATAATTCTATGATATTAGTTATTATTTTAATAATTAAATATAAATTTCGATTTTAAGGCATTATAATTTGCCATAGGATAAATTATAAAGCGATAAAAAATATTCGTTTCTAAATGGCTATTAGAAGGTCATTATTTTTTATAGTGACTAATATTAAATTTTGTATAGAATATTCTTAATTATTCGTGTACTATTATCTTAATAGATAAGATTTTTATTAATATAATTATTTTTATTTTACAGTATTAAAATGCAATATACTTTAGGGGGATTTATTATGCAGAAAATACCAGATGCAGAATTAAAAGTAATGAAATTTATTTGGGAGAAAAATGATAATGTGATTTCTAAAGAGGTTATTGAAGCAATGCAAAATGAATATGATTGGAAGCAGACAACTACGCTAACACTTCTATCAAAGCTTGTTAAAAGAAAATTTTTATCAGCTGAAAAAATTGATAGATATACACATTATAAAATTATAATTGAATATAGAGAATACTTAAACTATGTAACAAAAGATTTTGTAAGTAACTTGCATAATAATTCAGTAGGAAGTCTATTTCTTTCATTATATGAAGATAATATCTTAAAAAAAGAAGAATTTGAGCATCTTATAGAAATAGCGAATGATTTGGAGAAATAAATGAATGTTTTATTTGAAAATTTATTAAAGACAACATTAATAAGTAGTTTAGGTATTTGTATATTGATAATTCTCAAAACATGTATATTTAAAATATTTAGTAAAAAGTTTAATTATTATATTTGGCTAATTATTCTTTTTAGAATGTTACTTTTTCCTGTTTCTTGTTCAATTGAATTTAAAACAAAAACAAAAGAAAGTTATACTCTAATTGATAATATAACTAATTTTAATAATAATCATCCAAACAAAAACCTTACACTTTTATTTATATGTATATGGATAATTGGAGTTATATTTTATTTAGCTCGTCTATTAATTAAATATGTAAAATTTAAGAATCTTATTGTTGATACTTCTTTCGAGGTTGAAGATGAAAATATAAATAGTACTTACAGAGAGTTATTATCTGAATTAAATATAAAAAACAATATTCCTCTAAGGTATACAGATGAATTAGCCAGTCCAGCAGGTGTAGGATTATTTAAACCATATATATTTTTATTGGACCTTCCATATGATGGAGAAAATATTTATTGGATTTTAAAACATGAGTTAACACATTTTAAACATAGAGATATCTTGATAAAATTTATAGTAGTCTTTGTAAAAGCTATTTATTGGTTCAATCCTTTTGTTTATATTATGAGCAAGAAAATTGATTCTGATTGTGAACTATGTTGTGATGAAAGTGTTATTAATGAATGTTCATCTAAACAGAAAAAAGAATATGCACTAACTATTTTACGTGCAATTGAGCTAAATAATCTCAATAAAATGGGTATGTTGGCAACAGAGTTTACAAAAACAAATTTAGAGATAAGAATAAAAAGTATTGGAAAAAGAAGAGGTAAACGTGGAATAATCCTTGCTATTCTAATATTTATAGGTTCATGTTTTTCTTTTATTGATGTGAATGCACAAGCACCACTAAAAAAGAAAAGTTTATCTGAAAATAAAACTGTTGTACCAAGTACTGGATTTAGTTTTGAAACTACAGATTATACATATGCGACAGCTCCAGAACATGTAAGAAAACTTTATGAAGAAAAATGTAAAAAAATAGGTGAAGTTCCTAGAGATACTGATAAAATAGAGATATATAATACAGACAATACAATAGAATAATATTCTATATAAACGTTTTTATTAATGTTTTATTTTTAATTATTACTATGATATAATCAGATATATTTATAAAAATTTCACACTGACTGAGTAAAGGTATGTGCTATACATACCTTTTTATTATTAAGGGATATAATACATATTAAATTTAATTTTAAGGCAAGTCTGAAAAGAAATCTTTATACTCTGCATTGAATATATATTTAAGTGCAATTAACACACTTAGCCGAATGCCATATGTACCTGTCTCCATTTGAGCATATGCTGCTCTAGAAACATTGCACCCCATTATTTGTAACTTTGAAGATACTTGCTCTTGTGACAAGCCTGTTTTTTTACGTAACCTTTTTAATGCATTTCCTATAGTATAATTATTTTCTTGATAAAGCCACTGTGACATGGTCTATCCTCCTTAAGTATTTGTAACCGTAGAATTACATATTTTACTTGATATTAGCATAAATATTAGCTATAATTGTAATTGTAGAATTACAATAGGAGGTGTATATACTTGAATAAAAAAAATATAGAGTTATCACAATGGTCAATAGAATATCCACATGAATGGGAAATTGTATGTGGCACTAGAGAAACAGGACCTCAAAATAATTACAAAATTATGTTACTACTTGAAAAAGCTGGTTTTCAAGAGTTAAGTTACATGATTTCGTGTAGACTAAATTGCCTTCTTAATGATGAGAATAAAATAGACATAGAATAAATATTACTTAGGCTTACTTAACTTAAGGCAAGTCTGAAAAAAAATCCCCATATTCTGCATCAAATATCTGTTTAAGTGCAACTAACACACTTATCCGAATACCATATGTACCTTTTTCCATCTGAGCATATGCTGCTCTAGAAACATTGTACCCCATTGTTTGTAATTTTGAGGACACCTGTTCTTGTGATAAACCCATTCTTTTACGCAATCTTTTTAATGCACTTCCTATATTATAATTGTCGTCTTGATAAAACCATTGATGCATAGTCTATCCTCCTTTTAAATTTTGTAATTGTAGAGTTACTCTTTTTGAGTTTAACAGAAAAACAGATTATAATTGTAATTGTAGAATTACAATTATATATATATATAAATAATTTTTTAAGATATGTTTTATTTAAGAATTTGTTGATTTATCTATAATGAAGAATTTAATTCAAATATATTTTGACCTATATAGAAAAATTTATGTTATTAATATAAAATATAAATTAAGAGGAAAGTTACATGCGTTTAGATGAGTTGGTAATCTGAAGATCCAATGCTGAAAAACTGATATTGTTACTTATAGAAGAGCCTTTATAACATGAAGAATATAAAGTACTTATAAGCTTTATCCTTATATCTATTATTTATGTTTATACTGCTTCATGTATAAATACAGAATTACAAAAAGTATGTAATAGATAAAATTAATTTAAAGTGAACTGGAGGACAAAGAATGTCTTACATATATGAACCAAGAGATGATTATGAAAAGAAAATACTAAAAGAATATGATAAATTAAATAAGAGAAAATATGAGGATAAATACAGAAATTTTGATGTTTCTCAATTATATAGAGATATAACAAGTGAAGATGTATTTATACGAATTTGTATGAGGGAAAGAAACTTAAAGCGAAAAATAGTTTTTATAATTATAACAATTATAAGTATTCTGATGTATTTATTTTTAAGTATTAATGTCTATCATGCTTCTAATTCACCATTACAATATTTATTTGTTTTTGGTATAGTGTTATTTACTTGTTTACTATACTTAAAGATAAGGGAAATAAATATAAAATATAAACATTATGATTTAATTGATTTTAGTGCATTAAATGTATTAGAGGATATAAAAAATACCAGGTGTACAGAAATAAAAAAAGAGTTCTTTGAAGATCTTTAAATAAATAACATGTACTCAATAATACATAATAAAGGAAGGCTATATATATGTCATATATTTATAAATTTGGTAATGCTGAAGAGCAAATGATGAATGATTTCTATAAAAATTATAGAGCGGATTATAAAGCTGATTATTGTAATTTAGAACTACATGAATCTATAGAAAAAATAGAAGAAGATAAACTAAACATAGGTATGTTACTTGAATATAATAAGAATATTGAGTTTGGTTCCTATATTAAAATTGCTGTTATAGCGATTCTCTTTATTAGTATTTCAAGCTTTTTAGCATATAATACTTTTAATTCATTAATAAGGATTTTATTCATCATAAGTATAATCACTTGTATATATATCGTATTTAAGATTAAAGATAATAAAGTCAAAATATAGAAAATATGAATTAATGGCATTTGGCAAATTAAAAATATTAGATGAAATCCATCTAGAAAATCTTGAAAAAGTAAAATTAGAACATTATTAATAGTAGGCTATTTGAAGGGTAATATAAATTTACTGCCTTTCAAATAGTCTACTTAATTTTTAGATATTTTTTCAATTCATCATTATCTATTTTTTAAAATTTGAATTGCTCTTGGTTTGTTTGATTCTCTTTTAATATATCCTTTAGCTTCTAGCTTATTTAAGTTCTCATATACAGATGAAGTTGAACTAAGACCAACAGCATGGCAAATATCTCTGATAGAAGGAGGATATCCTTTTATTGATATTTCTTTTTTTATCACATCTAAAATTAGAAGCTGATTGTCTGATAAATCTTTACTCATATATACACATCCCTTTACTGTTGTAAAACGTACGTTCGATTATAAGGTAAAAATAAGTGTTATGCTAATTTTATATATTCCTCATAATCTATCTCACATCCAGAATAACCTTCAGAATATGGATCTTGATAGCATAATATTTCTTCATTACATATAGCATTATTTAAAATCTTTTTATTAAGTAGTTTAATATAGCAATCATTTTCATACTCCCAAGCTTGAAGAATTTCAATATGTATCCCATCATCTGTTATATAATCAGTTATATAATATTTTGTCATAAAGTTCACCTCTCATTAATAAAATAATATATTTTACTATATTATAACATATAATTGTCCTGTTATTGTGTATTTTAAGAAGATTATAAGTTGCCTTAATAATAATATATTGCTATAAAAATATTTTATTTCAACATACAAAATAAGAGTGTGAACCTATTCTAAGACAAAATACTAAAACAAACTTAGATTAAATGCTATAATAAAGCTAAATAAATTAATGTTGAAAGGAGTAATATTATGAAAGAGCATGAATTAGAGCTGGATGTAAGTATCTCCATACCAATTTTAACAGTTATCTTTTATATGACTATAGTTTCAAGTTTATCTGCTCTGAATAGCTTTAACAACATAAAATATATACCAATAAATGAACTAGGTTTGACCATTGGATTTGTTATATTTAACCTTATACTGAACTCTATATTTATAGAATTTACCTACATTTAATTATAGCAGCTATTGATGAATTATTTCTGCTATAATTCAAATTTATTTTGACATACCAGATTATTTTTTATATAATTAAAGCATAAACATTCAATGTTTATACTTGCGATATACATGTTTAAATTGTACTATGTTAGTTATAAAATGCCATGCTTAAATTATATGGAATTTTGTTTAAATTGTACTATGTTAGTTATAAAAGACTATGCTTAAATTGCATAATATTTTGTTTAAATTATACTATGTTAGTTATAAAACCTTATGCTTAAATTGCATAATATTTGTTTAAATTATACTATGTTAGTTATAAAATTCTATGCTTAAACTATAGTTATATTGCAAGTTGTTTAAATTATACTAAATTAGTTTTATGTAAAGAGTTGTAAATATATTATATTTACAACTCTTTTTTGTTACAATATTTTTTAATTTAACAAATTAGTTTTCATAAACTATATTTTGATTGTAAATTACACTATACCATTTTCCATCACAATATTTATAAATTTCTTTATTAGCATACCTTCCATCACTATATTTCACTGCATAATAGCCATCTTCAAATTCATATTTTTCAAATTCATATGTTACTGTTGCACCACTTCTTGATCTATCTATTATTGTTGTTAGAAAAGAAATTATTTCACCATTTTCATCACATTTAGCAACATAATAGCCAGGCATTGATTTAAAAGTCTGTCCATTTAATTTTTTTAATTCATATGGAATATCATTGAACTCTTTTAGTTCAATAGCTTTAACAAACTCCTTATTTAATATCTCATATTTTATATTGTATTTCTTCAATTTATTCAAATTTATTTTATATTCAAATTTATTTTCATTCGTTGATGATTCTGATAGTTTACATATTTTAGTATCCATCAATACACCAAATAAAGTATGGTAGTCATCTTCATTTATAGATTTATGCTTGTCTCTATCTAAACAAAATGAATTTTTATTAAAATAATTAACATATACAATATTATTATCTAAAAATTCTCTATTTCTTTTGATAACATTTTCTATTTTTCCTACATATTCGCTACACACATTATTAAATTCTTTTTCAAAGATTTTTTCATATTTCTCAATATCTGATATTGAAATAATATTATTAGAATCAATATCATCTTTTAAATCATTTTTAATTTTCTCAATATCATAATTAATCAATATAAGGTCACCTAGTTCATCTAGACTAGTTTCGATTGCAATAAGAATAATATGCTTAGCTTCTTCGTCTTTCTCATTAATATTTTTTAATTTTTCAATACATGAAGCTAATAGAAACTTCATTCTTTTTATGCTTGCATATTTAAAAAGACTATCTGCATATCCTTTATCAATCGAATTATCCATTGAAATGAATTTTAACATAGACTTTACCATATAATAGTGCCTATCTAACATTTCATTTAAGATTCTTTTTTTTAAGTCATTTAAAGTTCTTGTCTTATCCATTTAAAACAACTCCTATTTTTTATATTTTAATTATAACTCTTATTAGTAAAATTGTTATTGTAATAGGTATAAAAAGTTAAATAAATTAACTTTTTACACTTCTAAATTATTTTGACTCATATAACCTATTAAACATTTAATTATGGTATCTTCATATTCATAAATAGTTTCTATATTGTAATCTTCCCAATCTCCATACTTGCAACTATCAATACTAATATATTTAATTTTTTCTGTCATTCTTAGATATATATTTGTATCATCATATAAAGTAATGCAAACGCTATTACTTGTTTTTCCATTCCATGTTTTTTGCAAGTAAAGATATTCATTCACATTTATATAATCATCTTCTAACATTGCTTTTTTTACTAATTCAGCTATTGTATTTATCTTATTTTCATTCATATTATTATCTCCTATTAACTTTGTTGACAAGCAGCTTATTTTTAATTGCTATTAATCTAGCTACACTATAATGCATGTTTATTTAAGGTATATAGTTGAAATCCAAAACATATGTTTGTATATATTTTACTTTAAACCATTCTGTACTATCATATTTATATATAGATTCTTTATCTCCATATTTTATGATATAATACCCAGGTATAAAGTCATATGTCCCAAAATCATATGTATAATTTTTATCATTTATTGGAATTGTTTTTAAAAGAAATGATTCTATTTGTCCATATTCATTACATTTTGCTATATAAAACTCAGAAGGTTTTTTTTGTAGTGTTAGAACAGTATTATTTAGTAAATCTAAAATTATAGGCATGTTATCCAGTTTGATTAGATTTTTTGTAATCCCAGTTTCAAGAAGTTCATAATTTCTGTTATATAAATCTAATCCCTTTAAGTATACTTTTATATCATATTCACTGTCACTAATTTCTCTTATGTGCTTATCTATACCTGAGTTGATTATAAAATTTTCTATTTTATTTAGTGTATTTACTTTACTTTCAAGTATAAAAGAATTTATATTTATTGAATATACAACCTTGTCTTTCATAAATTCATATTTTTCATTTTTTTTATGTTCTAAAATTCTTTCACATCTTTTTTCAAGTTCTTTAGTGTCATAGCCTAAGAAAGAGAGTTCTTCTATTATGATATCATATTCCTTAGCATCTTTTAGATTAATAAAATCTAAATTGCTTATTTTAGCCCAATATTTAGTAATTGAATTTAAAAGATATTTTATTCTACAATCTTTAATTATATTTTTTAACTTTTTTTTAAACTCATTAGTATTAAATCCTAATTCCTCAAGATTACTAATATATATAGATATTAATTTCTGGTATGATTCTAGATTATTATAATTAATCATATCAAACAGTCTATTACAAGAGTTTATTAAATAATCTACCCTAAGTTTTTCTAGGTCTTTAATCTCATCATCTCTAATTATACCCTTCATTACAAGTTCTATAGCAAATGTTAGAGCATAATTGTATGTAGATTTATCCATATCATATTGTTTAATCTCATGAAATTTATCTATAAACACTTGATTTTTATATTGCTTACTATAGATATTTTTTCTTATACACTTAAATTCTTTTAAACTTTCTACCCCACAAAAATCAAATATTTTTCTTAAAAGGACCTTATCTTTTTCTATTCTTTTTGAGCTCCAGTGATTCAATTTTATGTCATAAAAGCAATTGGTTTTATTATTGTCTATATTAACATATAAACAATGTCTAGGTTTTGAATAATATACTCCTAGTATCATTATATATTCCTCCTAATTATTCTATTGTTTAAAATATTCCTCAAATATACTTAATATAATCTTTGATTGTTTAGCTGTAAGTTTGGGTAAACGAGGATCTCGGATTGTAATAGGTTCTTCACCTAAAATTTGATATTTACTATTATCTTCATCATTAAGCCAGTCTAAAGCTTCTTTCTCAGTTTTCTTTTTTTCCATCCAAAGTTTGCCTAATGAGTTGTCTATACAGATATAGTATTTATCATCCTTATACAGATATAAACCTATAATATTATTTTTTACAATACGATCAAACGCATCTTTATCTACATTTTGTATATTCATACCTCTTCCTCCAATTGGCTAATATCTATTAAACTCAAATGGTTCTTTATGACGTATCTCACACTCTAATATTTCTGCTACAAAAACTTTTTCTGATACATCTCCTGGATAATTAGATATAAAATATTCTTTAAATGCATCTCTATAATCCTCTAAATACACATAAGGTGGTAAATACCTTTTCCAATCACTCATTTTTAATAATTCATCAAAATACTCCATTATTTTATCTCTCCTTTTAATTTTGCTGACAAGCAGCTTATTTTTATTTGTATTAAAAAAATACATTATTTCACCTCATATATAATATGGGGCAAATATAATTTTTTTTTGAAAATAATATTATTGTAGGAATTCACATTATAGAGTTTTAAAATAGCACTTGATTTACTTTATGAATACTGTAAGTTAAGAAAAATACTTATTTTACAGGGATGCAACTCAAGGTTGACAAAAAATATAGTCAAATTGATAGTATGCAACCTGCGTATTTGTTAAGATTTTAGTATAAAGGTTGAGGAGGAGAAAAATGGATATATCTGAAAAAATCTTAAAATTAAGAAAAGCACATAATTTATCTCAGGAACATTTAGCAGAGCAGCTTAGTGTGTCAAGACAAAGTGTATCAAAATGGGAAACAGGTCAATCAATACCAGAAACAGAAAAATTAATAGCTTTAGGTGAAATATTTAATGTTACAATAGATTATCTTTTGAAACCATCTGAAATAGATGAAATATCAATTAGAACAGAAATTTTAGAGAAGCAACAACAACAGTTAGTCGAAAAGGAAAGAAAAAATGATAGGGTTAGATTTATTGTATTAAGTTGTCTCGCAATATATTTAATTGCATTCTCTATCTATATTATTGGCCACTTCTACTTTGAAATATGGAATCCAAGTATAATATTAAGTGAATTTGCAATAGCAACTGCAATAGCAATTGCTATTAATTTAAAACATAAGTATAGAACTAATAAAAATTCATCAAATGGCTAGATATATTGATTATTATTTATAATAGAATTAAAGTCCTTACAATCCATTTATTTAGATTATGAGGGCTTTTTTACTAGATATATTTAAATTGGTGTTTAGAGAATAGTATAGGTGAAATTTTTAGTCATCTTCTTCCCAGTTTTTTACCCACTCTTCTAATGAGGTTAACTTTTCATCTGTTAATTCTTCTTGAAATAATGACACTAAAAGGCTTTTTATAGAGTTGCACCCTAAGAGCTTATGTATTTTTTGCGATATAAATTCAGAATACTTATCTTCTTTAATTGAAATTGTATAGTATGTACATTGACTTGTTTCTTGAATATATAAGAATCTTTTATTTGATAACTTAGACAAAGTCTTTAGTGTTGTTTTTTCTGACCAGCTATATTTTTCTTTCATATAATTAACAACATCATATGATTTTACCCCTGTATCTAAACTCCAAATAAATTTCATTATAATTAATTCTGATTTTGATAATCTTCTCAAATACATAATTATCGCCCCAATCATTTGTTTATTTAATTAAATGTTACAGCAATAATTTTATATAATCAAATCCAATTATTACCATATATTTACTGTGCATTGAATGGCTATATCTTCTGAGTCTTTATTCTTAATGTCAACTAAATCAATAACTTCATGCATATTATTAACTTGTTCTATAGCATAAATGTCATATTTTAAAATGTTTTAGAAAAACTAAAGATTTTTTATGTAATATAGATTGTCAAAATAATGAAGTTAATAAAATTATTAATAAAATGTAATAAGATACATATATTAATTGAACAAGTCCTATGGTATAAATAGCCTAGAAAGACACCTATTATCATTGCATTGATGCCTTGTAATAGATTTAAATGATATATACTAAATAAAAAAGAAGATAATATTATAGACTTGAAAGCATTACAATTATCAAGTAGATTATTTAATATAAATTTCCTATAAATTAATTCTTCTGCGATAGGAGCAATTAAACAAGTCTGAATAAATAAAGATAATAAATAAATGATAAGTTTAGATGAAGTATCAAGTATTAAGTTTAATTTCGGGAGTACAGAATATAGACTTAAATTTAAAAAAGTATTTTCAAGTTTACTTAGTAGTATTGAATTTGTAACCATTATAAAAAGTAGTATTGTTATGTAGTGTGTAATTTTCTTTTTATTATTTTTATATTTAATCTTAATGATATCTACTGGGAACTTATATATTAAAACATACATATTGTAATATATTAGTACTAATAGTACTATATTTAAAACCGAATACACATACACATTAGTAACTCTATTTGTTATTATAGTTACTAACGACGTAGATGTCAAAATTAATATTGTATGTATGATTGTTATCAAAAAAATGTCTCTATACTTTCTCATAAAAGCTCCTATTCATAATTATTGGCCAATAAAACTTATTGACCAATAATTTATATCATTTGCATTTATTATAATTATTATATTTTTGTACTATATCAGATAGCTTATCACTTAATAGTAATCTTCTATCCTTTACTAAGACAAATGCAATCATTTTATTTTTAAATAATTTAAATTCTCGATAGCTGGTAAGACTATTTTCATTTAAAACTATTAATATATTTTTTATATCTTCTTCTGTCTGAATTAATATTTCTACTAGATTTTGCTCTGAAGGATTGCAATAAATAATATCAAATCTTTTCAAGTCTTCCTCATCATTGTTTTTATAGAGTTGGTAAAAATATATCCTTGGAATAACACCATTATCTTTATTGAAATAACATATATTCATCATATTTTTAAACTCTATATATACATTAGTTAATATTAACTCGTCTTGATTAATTTTATCCTGGTCTGCTAATACATCTATAAAAATATCATTCTCATTATCATAATAAAAACTATATCCTGGATTTATAATTCTTTGCCCTCTTTTTAATGCAAATTTTTTTATATTATTAATCTTTTTGATTTTACTTTTGGGAGTTACATTTTCTATATCTTTTGGATCTAGTCTTATAAGCTGTTCTGATGTACAAAATCTAAGTATTTTAATATATTCATCCACTGAATAGCTTTTTAACATTGATTATATTCCCACCTTCTATATACATTGTTTTAATTAAAAAGAGATAGCTCTAAGTAGAACTATCTAAAATATACGACCAGATAATTGTTTCTTTTCTTTATCTATTTTTCTTAATAATACAGTTATTTCTTTTCCTATTTCTAAATTAACATTTCTTTTTACAGGATAATTACATGCTATAGTTAATCCTCTTCTAAGTTCAAGATATATTAGTTTTTCTGAAAGCTCCTTTATCTTTGCTATATATACACCTCTTTCTGAATAATATTTTTTATCAATAATATATTTATCAAATATGTCTTCTTCAAGTTCTTTTCTACTTAAAAAGCATCCTTCTTCATCTAATTTTAATATCTTTAAATTTACTTCATCGCCTATTTCAAAGTAATCTTGTATTCTATAAACTCTAGAGTTAGATATATCTCTTTTTCCAATAGTACCTATTTGGCCATCAAATTCTGTCACAGCATAATAATCATTTACATCTATAACTTTAGCTAATACAATATCATTTACATTATGAGGTCTAGCTTTTCTTAATATTTCTAATGCTCTTTTTCTAGAAGCATAAACAACCTCATTTTCTTCATCTATAGATGTTACCAAATATGATACAGTAGAACCAACCATTCTTCTTAAACCTCTTACTTTAGCAGCTATAAGTTGACTCCCTTCCAATTTTCTAACAGATAAAGGTAAATATAAATCCATTTCTTCTACATGTATTTTTATCTTTAATTCATCTTTGTAAGCACAAGCATATATATCACCATTTTTGTTTTCTCTTTCTACAGATTGTATTACACAAGTATCAATATATCTTTGATACATTAAATCTCTATATTCAGATATTTTTTGTCTTTCTCCAGTATAATTATTTCTTCTTTTAGGTTGTTCAATTAATGTATTTTCTTCTTTAGTAGTTACATTTGTACTATCAACATTTACTTCTTCAATTTCATTTATTTTGTCTTTCTCCATAAATTGTATCAACTCTGAATCTGGAAGCTCGATACTTCTAACTTCATTACTTTCCTCTATTTTTACTGTTTCCTCATTTATTCTTATTTCTTCCATTTTTTTATCCTCCAAGTTTTTTATTTGTTGAACATAGATAAAGACATCAATTCTTTTTTATTTTCTATATCTATATCATCATTTTCATCTTCTTCATTGTTTAGAGCTATATTTATATGTATATCTCCTCCAACATCTTCTACAACTAAATCTCTTTCATTAGAAATCCCTTTATCTTCATGTATTTCTAATTCATTATAATATTCTTCTTCTAATATTATTTGTTGTGCTTCATACTCATAAAATTCTAAATTATACTCATCCTGTATGAGATTACTTTTTTCTAAGTTTATTTTTATATCTTTTTCAGGATTAGTTTCATTACTAATAGATTTTATATTAAATATCTGATTACTTAATTCATTGGTATTAAAATTACTCTGTTCAAAAGATTTATTTTCACATTCTGCTATCAACATATCTAACTCTTGAAGAGCTTTTATATTTCTTTCTTTCATATCTTCTTCCATATGTTCATCAATTGTTATTTCATCTCTAAAAGAATATAGCCAATCTTTATGGAATTCTTTGGACCATTCTTTGAGCATATAATATATTGGTATTTCTTCCATTTCATCACTAAGTTCATGGTTTGTGTAATCCATCTTGCTCATTTTTATAGGATTTTGCCCTTTTAGCATTAATATAGAATGAAACGGATTTATCCTTCTAACCTCATCCATATTTAAAATATTTCTTTTTACATATTTTTCGGATATTTTCTTTTCTAATGGATTAAAACTATATTTATCTTTACTTTCTGAAAAATCTTTAATAGTCATAGAACCTAAAGTGTCTGAGATAAATTTAGCAGTTGTATTTTCATTACATCCCAAAAATATATGATTATCACAATTTCCTAAAATATCTTCCCATTTTCCTTCTGGATATCTATTTTGAAGTTGTGTTATATTTTGAAATATTACAAACGCATTTATACCCCTTGAACGTATTGTAGCCATTTTCTTTTCAAAGTCAGGAATCTGAGCTATATTAGGAAACTCATCTAATATGAAATTTACTTGTTTATCTAATTTTCCTGTTGGTTTTCTATCTGCTATTGATATCAATTTTATAAAAGCCATAGAAAAAAATAAACAGGCCATAAAATCAAATGAAGCATGTGAATCTGGTAAAACAGCAAAATAAGCACATTTTTTTCTTCCTGGAAGCCCTAAGTCTATCTCATTTTCTGAGGTAAGCATTTTAAATTTTTTAGACTGGAACAATTGTAATCTAGTTGCTAATCCAGAGATCATTCCAGATCTTATTTTAGTATTTTCAGAGCTTTCTAAAAATATATTATATGGCTGAATCGCAATATGGTCTTCTCTAAGAAATTTAAATCTCATTTCTAGTTTTTTAGCTGCATCTTTTGCAGTTAGAAAACTATATAGTGAAGTCATATTTCTTTCATTTTCTGGAAGTTCTTTTATTATGTATAAAACTAATGCCTTTAATAAATTTTCTTGTCCTTTTTCCCAAAAATCACCTCCAGCTTTTTTATTTTCTTTTGTATTAAGCATAATTGATTGTGCAAATGTTATAGCACTCATATCATCTTCTACAGTTGATAATATGTTCCATTGATTTGAGCATTCAATATTGTTTAAGTTTAATGCCTTTACTATGTAACCAAACTTTTCTAATATACTAGAACATTTTCTAAGAAGCTCTCCTTTTGGATCTGTTATAAACATACTTTCTTCTGAGCGAATGAGATTTAAAATATTTGGAATAACAAAACTACGAGACTTCATTGAACCTGAACTTCCAAATACAGCTACATTTCGATTATTGAATGTATTTTTAGGCAAGGTGATTATATCCTTTGTACCCCTAAAATATCCAAATATTATACCTTCATTTGTATTAATTGAAATATAATCCTGTAATTTGTTAATTTCGCCTCTTCCCATCCATTCAGCAGTTCCATATGTCCCTAAATTTTTTGCACAATCTATTTTTTTCTCTTTCTCCTCAAAATTAAAAGAACCGGATTTATTTACAATGAATATGGCTCTTATTATGAATCCAAATATTAAGAAAGTTATATTAAGATTTATAAGTGTAAATATTATTTGGAAATTAAATAACTTAAACAAAACTTTAATAGGAGAAAAATATAGCTCTAATAAATTTACATTAAAGAATCCTTCTCTAATCATAATTACAATAGGAGCTTCCATGTATATTATTGTAGCTATAAGTGCTAAATACTTTTTTTGACTACTTCTTGGTATCTTTTTTAATATATTACTTAAAATTAGATAAATCTTTGATAATTTAATCACCTCCTAAAAAAAATACAATATTCAGTTATAGAATCTGAATATTGTATTTAATAAATTGGATTTATTTAGTTAATTAGCTATTCATCATGTAAAAGATTAGAAACATTTATAAAATAGCTTTAAATGGGTATTTAATGCCTTATTTGTATATAGAATTAATATCTAGACTAACTATCTTTGCATTCTTAAATTCATTCTTTACTTTATCTCTTTGATGTTCAAAGCATAGGATATAACAACTATCAATTGTCTGCTCCTGTATAAAATAATTAACTAGTTCCTCTTTTACAAAATCATTTTCTAAAAAATTAAATGTTATTATATTATTTATATAGAGATAGTTATTTATAAACTTTATATTGATATTGCTCTTTAGCAAATCAAATATATTTTCATTATTGAGCATATCATCAGAAATTAAATTTAATACTTTAAATGAATCCTCTTTCAAACTCATTAATATTTCTTTTTTGATAAATTTTTTTTGAATGTCTATTGATTTATAATATCTTAAATTATCTTCATTTTCGAAGAATATAATTACATTTTCTATCATTAGATCATTAATCTCATTTATAACTTTTTTAATATAAAAATTGTTTGAATTTCTTTTTATTTTATATACAAAATATTCTTTGTCATTATTACCAATAACTTTCCCATAAAATAATTTTATAAACTCTGTTCCATCTTTTATATATTTACCATTCTGTATTTGTGAACGTCCTAATCTTTTTTTGAAATTTTTAAAACTATACAATAACTCATGAATCTCTGCTAAAAATCTTCTTTTTTCCATTCTCAAATAATTTTTATAATGAATTTTTTCCCCAAGCAATTTTAAATAGATACGACCTTCATTACCTAATGTGAACATTTTATTATTTTCCTCAATATATTGTTCTTCTTTAAGTCTATTTATTCTTGCATACTTATACTGATTAGAATATTTATTCTTTGGGTCTTTTAACTCATAAAATTTATGTAAATACTTTCTTTTCACAGATCCATACTCATTTAATAATTTTAAGCATTCTAGATCTCGTTCTTTAATTGTTATATCACCCAATTGTATAATTTTCCTTTCTTTATTCAAATTTTTTTATCTGAAATATAACTCTTTTTTATTTCAATTTCCTAGCAAATTTTTTTAAAGTTATTTGAGATTTTATCGGTACACAAATCTCAGCTTTTTTTGTTAGCATACCTAAATCTGTACCTATTTTGTCAGGAAATTTTTTCATGAAAGCATTGCAAATACTACATTTAACTCCTTTTTTTTGTATTGAAATTCAATACTTTTTTAGAATAAGTATTTCAATATTGAAAAATGCGATTTTTCAATATTGAAAAATTATCATTTTGTATATTAAAAAACTCATTATAATATACAAATCTCATTTACATATTCTAAGGAAAAATCTTGATTATAAATTGTTATTTCTAGACCTATATTTTCACTACTTTCACCAGTCATTAGTATTTTTACTTGCTCAAAATTATCATCCTTGATTAAATTAGATTTCATAATTGCATCTGTATATGTTTTAAAAAAATAGTTATCAACATCATACTTTAGATAATCTAAATACAACTTATATTTTATGATAATTTTGTTGAAATGTTCGTTAAATCCACTTAATTTATAAATTATTAACTGTTGAATCAATTCTTTATAATCAGAATAATATCTTGAAGATTCTACTGAAAATAAATTTGGTGGCAACATATCTGTCCATATTTTTATTTTTTTGTTTTCTACATATTCATTTACTTCGATTAACTTATCAGAATAATTACTCACATCATCTAATTCTAATCTTTCAGCTACCTGTTCATTTTTCATTATTTGTTGTACTAAATGATACTTTGTATTCTCTAATGTTTCTAAAGCCTTAAAGATATTTCCATTATTTAAATTTATTTTATCTCTTATGTCTTTTAGCGAATGGTCTATAATATAACTTTCTTCACTCAAATAAATCACCTCTATTCTTGGTACATAAATTATACTTTTTTATCAAATCTTCATTATCATATTTATTTCCTATAATGGTTATCTCATTTGACTCATTAAATAATAAATAGTAACTATCACCATCATATATTTTCCAACTTCCATTATGAAATTTCACTACCCCTATTATTGATTTTTTATCAAAATACAAGTCTTTCATATCATTTTTAGCTATATATACTATTGAATGAACTATATCATCAGAATATATATTAGTTCCATCAGAATCCTTTTTAAATGTAATTTCTCCTAGCGTATTTCTTTTTATTGGTATATGATGATCTATTAAATCTGATTTTCCTGTGTTATATACTATCTTATGTATTTTAGTATCATTAACTCCTGTTGAATAATAATGTCCATATATCCAGTGATTATTTTTTATAGATTTTCCTCTAAATGTTTTTATTTTCATCTGCTCACCTTTAAAGTTCTGTAATTTTATAAGTAATATTATTTAATTCAAAACAATCTGAATCACTATATTTCTTCTTAAGAGTATTAAAAACAAAACTTATATCCTCATTTATAATTTCAAATTCTTCATTTCCTATAACTGATTTATACAACTCGCTTTCATTTAAACTTGTTATATAATCTTCAGCTATTGTATTTTTCTTTATTAATTTTTTAATCTCATACTTATGTCTAAAACTATTCTGTATAACTGTAGTTCCTAACAGATTACTGTTTATATAAATACAATCTGACAAAAGCTTTATTTCACTATAATTTCCTAGCTGAAAAAGTGATATCTCTGATACTTCTTCTATCACAAGTTTTTTATAAATTGTTATATGAATAAATATCTCCTCAATATTAGCTACAAATTCTATTTTGTATTTTCCAAATTTATTTAACATATTTCCTCCACAATATTATTCATTATTTGATGTTGTTAGTATAGATGATTCATTATCTATATTATTTCTGTATTCCTTAGGATATAGCTCGCCATTAGTTAATATCTCTTTTGCCTTTTCTATAGATAGAAATTCACTTATTATAACTGTATCAATTAATAGCTCTTTTGATTCTTCTTCATATTTGCACAACCTTCCCCAATAATATAATTTTTTATTTAAATATTCATTTGATTTTTCATCAACATATACAACACCCCAATTTGTTTGTCTATTACATTTAAATAGAATAGAAGGATACTCTATCCCATCTATTCTGCAATTAGCTAAAATCACATTATAATTTAGTTGACTTTCTAATTGTTTTTTAAAGTTCTTTCTTTCATTTTTATCGAAAAACATTTTTATCACCTCTTAAAAATATTCATAAAAAAAGTTATATTGTAGGCTATATAAAGCAACTACAATATAACTGATGAACATAAAAAAAGAGTTATCTTATTAAAATAACTCTTTTTTAATCCTTATTTTCTAAATATTTTAGATTTTTAATTAATACAGTTAAAACTTCTTCTACAGTTCTCAATTGATCAGGATTCAAATCTTCCAATTTATTTGTTATTTCATTTAAAACATTTGGTTTAACATGCTCAACTGAATCTTTAAGAATTATATCTGCTGATATGTCTAAAGCATTTATAAGTTCTAAAAATGTACTCAAACTTGGTATTTTTCTACCTCTTTCAATATTACTGAGATGGTTATACCCTATATCAATTTTTTCAGATAGTTGTTCTATTGTGAGTCCTAATTCTTTTCTTCGTTCTCTTATTCTAGTACCTAAAAATTCCATGATGATCTCTCTCTTTACATAATTTTATTCATAGTATATATTTTTGAATTTTATTTTGTAACACCCTAGAAGAACGCATTACGTTCTTCTAGGTTTAATTACTATTAAATATCTTATGCTTTTTTCTAAAAATTATGCTTGATACAGAATAAACACTATAACTTCACAACCATCTTATGTTTTAAAATGATAATTACTTGAAAAGATAACTCTTCTAAATACTATTATGATATAAAATAGTTTAATTATTTTTTTCTTCTATTAAAAATTAAACCTATTGTAGATAATATTCCTATACCCCAAAATATACCTATCCCCGTATCACCTGTAGGAGGATTATTTTTCTCTATATTATTATTATCAATTTCCTTTTCTATCTTCTCATCATTTATAAGAGAACTTATACTATTTGAGGATTCTTCTTTAGAATTATTATCTTTGTCTTTTACTTCTTCATCTTTTTTAGGATATATTATTACTCCATCTGGTTTAAGTATTGCTCCACCTTCTGGTATTTGAATTGTCCCATCTGGAAATATAATTATCCCTCCTGGTGGTACAATTATATTTCCATTATCATCAATAGTTGGTTTTTCACCTTCTTCATTTGGTTTAATTTCTGTTCCATCTGGTTTTTCAATTGTTCCATCTGGAAATACCTTGTTTCCGTCTTTGTCAATGAATATATCTTTATTATCATCTTTACCTGCATCATCATCTATATTAGGAAGCTTATCACCATTTACGTTATCTTCATCTTGATTTGGTTGGTCTGGTCTAGTTGGAATGTGATTATTATGTGAATCATCATTATCATTATCACCCCAATCTGGATTTGGATTAGGTTCCTCACCATTATTATTGTCCCATCCACCATCTTTTACAAATATTGTCGCTCCTGCTACAGTTGTATTATTATCTGAATTTTTTACTTTGTAAGTCACATTGTATGCACCAGGTTTAATTGTATTTACAATACCAGACGCTTTTATTTGTGCTGTTATGTCTCCATCTACATCATCATAAGCATATACTCCACTTTTTATATTAAATGTATCTCCTACATTTAGGTATTTATTATAAGTTTTTATTCTCGCCCATCTTCCATTTTGCCAATTTTCATTATTATTACCTAAATTTGGTTTATCTGCTCCTTTTTCTATGACATACACAACTCTAGTAAATTTTACTTTATTACCATCACTATCACTTACACTATAAAGTATTACATATGTCCCAACTGCATTAATATCTAAGTTAGTTTCATAAGTTATTTTATTTGTTATGTCTCCATCTTCAGCATCAATAACTCTTATACCATTTAAAATTCTATCTTCTCCATATTTTTCGCCTACATAAATGTAATCTTCATCCCAAAAATTGACTTCTGGAGGACTATTTATTTCATTTGGTTTGGAATCTGGTAATTGCTCACTATAGTCTATAACTCTTATCTTACATACTCTTGAAGTTTCTTGACCTTTAAAATCTGTTACTGAATATACTAACTCATATTCACCTTTTTCATATCTGTTTACAAATCCTTTGACTTTGATAAAATTGGTTAAATCTTGACCTTTGTAATCTTTTGCAGTAACACCTTTCATTATTTTAAATTCATCACCAATCATTATGGTTGCAGTACTCACTCCATTTATAATTGGAACTCCAGTTATATTTATAATAGGTGGCTCAATTACTTCCTCAGCAGGTGGTTTACCAATTTCATAATGTACAATATCTCCTTCATTGTCATAAGAATCAATTGGCACAACATGAATATATTTATATCCTTTATGTTCAAATTCTATTTTATTAGTAGATATAGATGTGGTTATCATACCACTTTTTAAATTATCTTCTCTTTTATTGCTTAATTTCCATTTAAAAGATTTAACAACTCCACTTATACTTCCTGTAACTCCCCATTCATTTCCTTCTTCACTTGTCATATCCCTAAGAATTAAGTTATCTTCCTTTAATCTAGTTCTAACTTGATACTTTTCAGAAGCTCCTACATCTCTAGCATTTATATTAAGTGTAATTTTATCCTTTAATTCATCTGTATCCATATCACTACCATGTATATTATTTACTTTTGGACCATAAATATCTTTTGCATTTTTATCTACAAAATTTAAATCTTCTGTATATCCAACAGTTTTATAGTTTCCAATTTCATAATCATATTTTCTAACTTCATAAAATACTTTTTCTTTTAAAGGGTTCTCTTCCCAGGATATGACTAAATTATTTTCTTCAAAGTCTGGCGTTACTTTAATTTCCATATCAGCATATACAATTATATTTCTTTTCACTTCTCTTTTATTCCCTTGAGAATCTTCAACTTTATATGTTAATAGGTATTTTCCATTTACATCTGAATTTACTTTTCCCTCAATTTCTATTTTAGACGTTAAATCTCCATCTTCTGTGTCATATGCACTTATTCCTTTAAATGGGTCAAATTTATCCCCTTCTTTAACCCTTATAGTGTTCACACCCCTTATAACGGGAACATGATTAGTATCATATTTGCTACTTATTAAATGATGTGCAGTTTGGCTTACATTTCCATTTAGGTCAATAGCTCTCACATGTAGAAATTTGAACTTACTATTAGATATATCTATATCGCTCACATTTTTTGCATTTACAAAATTGGCTGCTTCTGTATCTTCCTTATCGTCTATTATATAATTGAACCCTGCTAATCCAACTGAAACAGAACCATTTTTAATTTCACTAGAGTTTATAACATTACCATTTATGTCTATTGCTTCAACGAAGTATCTATATGTTGATGCTAAATCTCTTGCTAATAATTTTAATTCAGTATTTTGTTCTGAATCTTTATTGATTCCTTTATCTGCTAATTTTATTATATTTTTAGTTAAAATAGTAAGTCTACCAATTTTACTCGTTTCTTCTCCGATAATTACTTCATTTAAATAAGTTATTATCGGGGAACTTACATCATTGGCTGAATTATCTATAAATGTGGTATCATTGAAAACTCCTTTTTCTTCAAAATCATACCCATTTATATTTGTTCTATATAATTTATACTTAACAGCATTTTTTACCTCATTCCAATTGATTACCAATTCATCTTTTTTTGGTTCTTCTATATTTAACTTCATATCACCTGTAACATTTACTTTTACAATTACTTCTGATTTTAAGCCTTTACTATCTTCAACACTGTATTTAATTTCATATACACCTTTTATTTGATTATTGACTTCTCCTTCAACAACTAACTTATCTGTTAAATCTCCATCTTCTAGGTCATATGCTTTTACACCATCCAGTTTATTAAATTCTTCTCCTATTTTAATAACTCTATTTTTTCCTTTTACAGTTATTCGTGGCTCATTATTATGTGTTTCATCAGCAAGTTTAATATGTTTTGTTTTTGTAGCATTACCTTGCTCATCTATTGCTTTTATATGAAGATATGTATTATAAGTTATATTTTCAAAAGAAAATTTTCCATCTGTATTATTTATAATATTATCATCAAGCTCTGTATCTGGATTTTCATCAACAATGTAGCTATATCCTTTAAACTTAGATGTGACTGTAGCTTTAGAAACATTTGAATATGCAGTTTGATAATCGTCTTTATCATAACTTTCTATTTTATATTCATATGTCGTTCCAACTTCTTCTGCATGAAATTCTAATCTCGAACTCATTTCCTTATCAAATATTAAAGAAAAATCGTATACTGGAGGTGTTATATCTTTTCCATCTACATCTTTAAGATAATTTTCTTTTGTACTCTCTGAGATAGTTTTAAATTCATCTGAATTACTATTCAACTCTCTTCTAAAAACTTTATAATATTCTGAATCTTTATATTTATTCCAACTCAAATTAACACAATTACTTTTATTATCATTTGTAGAATTCAAAACAATATCTTGATTTGATACTATTTTTTGTATATGTGCAGTATCTTCATATTTATATATAATGCTACTATCATTATTTTTATCATTTTCAAATTCAACAACAAACCCCTCTATGTCTGTCCAATATGGGTCAGGTGAGTTGTTTGTGTCATTCCATAAACCTTTTGAATTTTTAATAGACACCATATAATGTTCAGTTCCTCCAAAATTATTCGGTTCTCCAGAACACCAATTTGTAAATTTAACAAGCTCTCCTGTAACCCACTTCCATTGACCTTCTTTTTCCTCATCTGTTGCTCCAAGCCAAGTAGTTTTCGTTGTTAAAGAGTTAAACAGGTCTAACTCATGTTTTGATTTAATTGTTGCTAAATGTCCTTTTAGACCCTTATATTCCATTTTTTCAGCTTCTAATTTAGCATTTTTCCAACTTATTCTTTTCGCTTCTACAAATTGATAATAATTACCATTTTGGGGATTATATACCATATCATCTACATTATTATTTTGTAATCTTACATTAAATGTAAAACTTGTACTATTATCATGTTCTATCTCAATTGATTTAATTAATTCTTCTGCTTCTTCTGTAGTATATTTATCTTTTAATATTACCTGTTGCCCTTTTACAGATTTCTTTACACCTTTGTCATTGTATTTAATAAGTATGCTATTATTAAATCCTTCATTTATATAAAGTTTAATACCATTTATTAATTCATTGCTATTATTTGTAATTTTTGCATCAGGAAAATTAACTAGGAATCTTTTCTTATTTGCTTCACCTAAATCAAGATTTAAATAATCAAAATCTTCCTTTACTGTAATGTATTTTATAACCTTACTCTCTTGTTCTTTACTATCTTTCACACTATATTCTATTGTCCATTTTCCTAAGATATTTGTATCAAATTTATCAGTTATTTTACCATTTGGATTTTTAATACTCACTTTTATATCTTTAGTTAAATCTCCATCATAATCATCTTCTGCTGAGATATTTTTCATAACATCATACTCTTCATTTTGTGAGACTGATATGTTTCCACCAATTCTTAAAACTGGTGGGTTGTCTATAAATAATCCTGTTATTGGTAATGTAACTATCTGACTCTTATTTCCTGCTTTATCTATAGAGATTATATGGATATATTTTTTACTTGCTAATTCTTTTGCAGAAATAAATCCATCTGAACTATTTATTACATCCCCCAAATTTGATGATGGAGTAGCGTTATCAGTAACTTCATAGCTAAAACCTTCAAGACCAGATTTTATTTCAACCATTTTTTTATTTGAAGTATGCGTTACATCTCCAAATTCTGATACACCTTCCACATAATATTCAAATTTAGAAGCAACATCCTCAGAATCGAATTTTAAACCCTGTTTTATTCCTGTATCGTATAATTTATATATAGGAGTTGTTGGTTCATTTATATCTTTTCCTTCAATATCTTCAAAATAACTTTCATTTTTATCTGATGAAATTACTTGAAAATCCCCTATATCATTTTTCTTTTGAAATACTTTATAATAACTTATATCTTTAACATCGTTCCAATCTAGTATTACTTTATTTTCTTTTTTATCTACTAATGTATTAAGTACTATATCTTGTTTAGACTTAAAAGGTTCAATATTTATAATGCTTTCATAGTCAAAAATATTTATTGTATCTGGAGAAGGAAGTTTATCTTCCATCCCAAATTCTACTACAAAACCATTCTTTTCTTTATTATCTGTTGATGCTTCATTCCAAAATGATTGTTCTGTTAACATACTTAAAACTTCTTTTTCGCTTTCTGAATCTATTTTTACTAAATAACCTTTATTACCTAAAAACTCTTGTTTACTTGCTTCTTTTTTAGCATCTTCTAAGCTAATTCCCTTCGAATAAATAAATTTATAATAATGATTATTTTCATAATTATAAATTATACTTTCAGCATCATTACTACTTAAAACTATATTAAAGTTAAATTTCTTACTATTATCATGTTCAATTTTTACTGATTTAATTAAATTTTCAGCATCTTTAATGGTTAATTCATCATCTATAACTATACTTCTATTAGTTGTTATTTTTTCAATTCCATTTAGTGTATAATGAACTTTCATAGAATCATTAAACTCATTGCTAAAATACATCTTAATTCCATTTACTTTTTCATTTTGCTCTTTAGATTCTATTTTAGCATTTGGAAATTGTGTAAACTTACTTGTTGTTAATAGTTCTCCAACATTAAGTTTTAAGTTTATATTCTTTATTACATTTATTTTTCTGATATATTCTGTAGTTTGACCCTTGCTATCAGTTACCTTATATTCTATAATCCAGTTCCCTAGAATATTTGTATCTATATCAGATACAACTTCCCCTTTAGGAGATATAATTTTAGTATTAATTTTACTTGTTAAGTCTCCATCTATTTCATCAGTAGCAGACACTCCCTCATTTACATCTATTTTACTATTTGCTTTTAAAGAACTATCTCCAGGTACATTTATAACAGGAGGTTCATCTACAAACAGACCTAAAATTGGAATTGTTTTTATAGCACTAATATTTCCTGCATTATCAACTGATGCTACATATAAATAATTTTTATCTACTAAATCTCTAAATTGTATAAAACCATTACTTTTATTTTTTAATTCAAGTGGTATTGTAGAACTATTGCTTACCTCATAAACAAATTCTTTAAAATCACTTTGTACATTTATATTTTCAACATTTGATGTTCCTATTTTATTTCCATTTCTGTCAATTGCATTTATATAATATGAATATTCACTTCCTAAATCGTCTGAATTTAATTGTATTCCTTTTTTCAATTCATCTTGTATTTTATATTCTGGAACTAAAGGGGCTACTGAATCTTTTATACTATAATCATCTATTTCATTAATATCTGATGTCACACTTTTAGATAAGGTCCAACTCTTATCATCTTTTTTCTTAACATAAATATTGTATGCATATGCTTCTAAATCACTATTCCATTTTAATTTTGCTTTTTCTAAATTATCTACTAAAGTAACTTTTAAATTTATATCTGGTTTAATTTTAATATTAGTAGAGACTTTATCTAAAAATCCAAGTTTGCTAACATTTGCACTCCCCCATCCGTTATTTACGACATAATATATAGAAATTGCATCATAACTATCTCTTTGTACATCAATTTCTCTTAATTTAGTATAATCGTAATTTGGATAGAATATTGTAAAATTACCTATATCTTTCCATATGTTATTTTTTAACCCCTTAATATAAAAGCGATTATCTACTCCAGAAGTTTTTGATATACTTACAGTACTAATTTTTAATGGTGAATTAAATGTTATTATTGCAGTATTTCCACCTTTTCCAGAATACCAGCCTCCTGTTAAAGCTTCTGGTTTATCTGATGTAGTTCCCAAAGGAATATATCTTTCTTCTGCTAAAGTAATATTTAAATTATATTCTAAGCTGCTATCACATTTAATTTTTAGTGTCTTTAATACTTCATCCAACTGTTCTTGATTAGAAAGTGCTATAGATAAGCTATTTTGTTTTTTAGTATATTCAATGTCATTTAATTTATATTTTATTTCTATATCGTTACTAAAACCCTTCTCAAAGTTTATATTTAAGTTACCTTTTCTATATAGTAAGCCTTTAGCATTTGGAAATAATACATTTCCGTTTCCATCATTCTCATAGTCACCTAAATCTAGTTCTAAATTACCTTGAACTTGTGGTATGCTATAATTTTTTGTTATTGTAACTGGCTTACCTAATAGGCTAATAGAAAATTCACAACCTTCATATTCATCATAACTTATAGAAAAACTTCTTAGAAGCTCATTTAAAGTATCTTGTGTTAATCCTTCGATAACTATATCTTTTCCCTTTTTAGTTATCTCTTCGCCATTTATACTATATCTTATTTCTAACTCAGTTTTTGAAACAAAATTTAAATCTGCCTTATCTCTTATTTTTCCAGTAGCATTTTTGAATGTTATTACTCCATCAGAATGTTGTATCTCACCCATATCCAAGCTATCATCCATTTCAATTTTAATATCTTTTGTAATCTTTTTCCCAGAGTTGAAATTTAGAGAAAAAGACATATCTAAATTAGATGTGTTATCATGTGATATTTTAAGACTACTTAATACTTCTTTTAGTTGCTCATTATTTTCTATATTAATAACTATATTTTCATTGTTTTCTTTTTTTTCTTCGCCATCTACACTATAAGTTGTTACTAAATTTCTATTATATCCATTTTTAAATGATATACTTAAACTAGTATTTGTACTTATTTTGCCAGCTGCACTTGGAAATGTTATATTCCCTTTTCCATCGCTATTAAAATCACCTATTTCAAAATTAGCTTTATCTATAGATATGTTTAAACATTCCTTTTTTTTATCAGACATAAAAAACTCTAAATCATAGATATGAGCCCAATCTCTTCCATATGAATAGAATTCTAGCTCTTCATAATTATTAGGAACGACATCGAATTTTGCATTTGATTGATTTGCCCCAAATGAGCCAATATCTTTCCAAGTTCCATTATTTTTCCCCCTAACAATTAAAGCGTTTTTAGAATTATATCTTATTGCAGATAGATATACATTATTTATATTTTTTAAATACATTGATGTATTATAAGTTCCTGCGTTCCATCCTACACTACCTTTAAAAACATTGCTAGGTTGATTATTTCCATAACCTATTCCTGAAGCTACAAAATTTTTAGGAATCTGCCAAGATAAATTTTCCATATCTGCATCTGAAGAAACTGAAAATATCTTTAAAGAACATCCTTCAAGTTCATCAAAAGTAATTTCTAAGCTTTTTAATATCTCATCTAGTTCCTTTTGAGAATTTATTTCTATTTTAACAATCTTATCTTTTTTTATTATTTCCTCTCCATTTAATTGATACTTTATAGACGTATCCTGATTTTCTACATCATTGAGCTCAAAGACTATACTAGAACCAAATCCGACTGTATTTCCCTTAGCATCAGGAAATGTGATTTTATTATTTATTACTTTCTTTTCTCCAAGCTCTAAATTTAACATACTTTCAATTTTATCTACTGTTACAGAATCTGAAGCAAGTTCTTCTTCTAAATTAGAGTTTAATATAACTTCATGTATAGTAGCCCAAGCACTTCCTAATCCTCCAGTAGCTATCCAAGACGAATTTACATTAATTTCATCATAATCACCTTTTTTTATAATAGGGATATCAACTGTATTCATCTCATTCCCTTTCACTATTTCAACTGTTTGACCAATTACCTCTGATGACCCTCCTTTCTTACCAGTTATAGTGTATTGATTTTTTATGGTTGTTGATGGAGATACTTTTAATTTTATAGTATCAACTTTAGTTTGACTTGGAAATTTGAAATTGATATTTCCAGATTCACTAGGAGCATTCCAATACGTGTTTACATTACAATCAATCACATTCGCTGGATAACCTGCACCATAATAAGTTCCTGTTGTAACCGTTCCATCAGGAAAAGTTTTCTTTAGTTCCATATCTACAAGGCTTACATCAATTTTAACTTTTTGGTTTTTTGTATTTAACTTCAATGTTTTTAGTATTTCATTTATTGTTTTTCTATCATATGCCTCTGTAATTACCACTTTTTCATCACTATTTATCTTATTTCCATTAACTTTATATTCAGTTCCTATAGGTGTCGAATATTCAAGCTTTAGATTCAATTTATCAAATCCATTTACAACTGCACTTGGAAAAGTAACAAAAGAGTCATTAATAGATGGCTCGCCTAAGTTTAAACTTGGAGAATCAGTATAGTTAAAATGCTGTGCTTCAGTTTCATCAAATGAAATCTCGCAAAGTCTACTCATATTATCGTCAGATAAATTAGGGATTACTTTTACTCCTTTATAGATACCTTTATCTACTTTAATAGTTTGAGTCTCTCTAGAATAGAGGTCTATAGCGTAGTCATTGGCTTCACCTATCTTTGTCCAAGTTCCATCCTTAAGTCCTTCTATTATTGCACCATTTTTTCTTCCAAAAGTTAGGTTTATTGTATCTAACTCCGTCTCTTTATCAAATATTAATTGCCACCATCCTTTGCCATCAGCACGAAAATGACTTCCTAAGTCTCCATCTACAGCCTCTTCTTGTCCAATACCATTTGAACTTATAATTCCTTTTGGTACACTAGTCAATTTTATTGAGAAATTTACATTCGCATCACATTTTATTTCTAATGATTTTAATACTTCTTCTAACTCTTGTTGATTTTCTATTCTTATATTTATAACTCGACTTTTAAGAGAAGGTTCATATGTTATTCCTTCCATTTTATTTCCATTTTTTATATAACTAATTTTCACATTACTTTCACCATCAAAATTAAAAAATAGATTAGCTTGTTCTTTTATAACTCCCTTTGCATCAGGAAAACTTAGAATTCCATCATCATTTTCATATTCACCCATATCAAGTAAAAATTTTTCATTTTCTAAATTATTTTCATAATTCTTATTATCAGCAAAAACATTAATACTAGGTGTAATGCCTAAACCAGTTGAACTTGCAATTATAGTAGATAATAAAACTGAAATTACTTTTTTGTTGTACATACACAACACCCTTTCTTTATATTTGTTAATTAATTTTAATTGCTTTATTCTTGATAGGATCTTTAATCAATACTTAGTAATATTGAATTTTCCAAATTTAATACTATAGATTTCTATCACTATACAAAACAATCAATCTTATAATCTTTTGCTTTACTTTTTTCCCCATTAAAAAAACGACTTACAAAGTCGTCTTTATTTTTATCAATTACTTTTATTTTTTGTAATTTTTTTAGTTCACAAGTGTTTTGTAACTCTTGTATCAATTTTTCATGTTTCATTTTTTCATCTTGAAACACTATTTTTATTACTATTTCTTTTACATTAGATTTATCCATCATACATAATATCCTCATTATTTTATTTTGTATCATTTATCACATCAGAATATCCATCAACATGTGTAACTCCTGTTGTTATTCCATCTAGTATGTCTTGTACCGATGCCAAGTCATCATTAGCTTTACTTATTTCATTATTTATAACCGTAATGTCTGTGGAATCATCTTCACCACCAGAATTTCCTTTTAGCTCATTATATTGTTCAGTTAACTTAGCTCTTTCTTCTTTTAATCTATTTACTTCTGCTATTAGCTTTGTTTCTCCTTCTGATAATAGATTTGCATCATTATCCAATCCTAGTAATGTATTTATAATATTATTGGCTGTATCGCCACCTGTGTAAGTCATTGCGATTACAGAAACAGATGCTGTTGCTATGCCTAATGCAGCTAGCTTTTTAAGATTTTTCATAATACTTTTCCTCCTAATCTGTTAATGCAGGGAAATTATCATCATCCAAATCAAATATTCCCATATATCCAGTATAACTATCATCATTAGTGCCTGTCATTCCAGTAAAAGCCACTTTATTCCCAGCTAATAAAGACATATTTGTTATTTTTAAATCATCTTGAGGTTTTATGGTTTTCTTTAAAGTACCATCTGAAGATATTACCATTATGCTACTAAAATAATTAGATACTAATATATCACCATTGTTTAATGCAATGTCATACTTATTTCCTATTAAATCTTCAGTTGGGATTGTACTTTCTATTGTTCCATCTGTCGTTATTGTACTGATTGTTTTTACTGCATAAATTACACATTTCTCATCTTTTTCTTCAACTACACATGTTGGTCTTGAACTATTTCCATTATAATAAGTGTAATCATCACTTATTTTAATTGTCCATGACTTTGTCCCATCTTTTGTATACTTTGTAGCAAAAGGGAAAGCTGTACTAGAAGTTATACTATCGTAGGTTTTATTTGCATAACCTACCACAATTATATCTCCGTTTGACATTTCTATTGCATTTCCAATATTAACATTCCCACCATTACCATTTATTTTAGATTCCCATTGTTTATTCCCTGTATTATCAATACATAGAACCCTTGAATAAGCACCAGCTGACATACTACCAACACATAGATAGTTCCCATTTTTAAGTTCTATAACATTTTCAATTGTCTCAGCCATTGTATCTCCACTATCAAATTGTGTTGTTAACTCTATTTCACCTTGGGAATCTAATTTTATTATGTGTATTGTATTTGTTGTTAATTTTCCTAGCGAACTTGTTAAGCTTTTATCTTGAGAAGTAACAAGTATTAAAGCTCCACCATCTTTTGTTGCTTTGCATAGATTTATATTACTTACACTAGTATTATTTAATTCCTTATGCCAAACCTCTGTTCCATTAAGATTCACCTTTTGAAATATAGTCTTTCCAGCCTTTGTACTATTATTAAATTTATTTAATACTAATAACATGTTATTATCTTTCAGTAAACAGCTTCCTTTTACTGCATTTATATCATCTATTCCTTTTAATTTTCTTGCATAATTTTCGCTTCCAAACTCTGGTAAAACATAATCATCATTCATAGCTTCAGCATAACCTGCAATATGCCCTTTAATTGGAGTATATTTAGATAAAGCTTCTTGTATCCTATTTGCATCACTATTAGCTTTATTTAGTTCTTCCTTTGCCTTCGCTAATTCACTTGTAGCCTTTCTATATGCCATAGAACTTGTCCTACCATTATTTTCTAATTTAGCTATTTCTGATTCTAAAGTACTTATCTGACCTTTTATTTCTTTTGCTTTTGCTACTAAATTTTTCTCTCCTTCTTTTAATAAAGATACTCCTTCTTTCATTTCTGTTAGCTTTGTTTTAGCTTGTTCTATTATTCCACTACCATTCCATGTCACTAATAAAGCACTAGTGGCAATTGTCGCACTTATACCTAATGCAACTAATTTTCCTTTAGAACCTATCATAAACTTTCCCTCCTTAGATGTTGTCTAATCCTCTTTTGATATAAGATATTTACATTTAACATACATATCTTTTTACTTCTTTGTATTCTACCAACCTATTATTTCTTTTATAATAGTTGTTATTTCATACATCCATTCATCACTATCAAATTCAATTTGTTCACATTTAAAGGTGTTTCTAGTCCTTGTATATAGAAATTTCTTTGAGGAATAACTATACTCATCAATATATAAAATTAAACTTAGGTATATGTCTCTTGCCTTTTCTTTTTGTTGTATTAACTTTAATAACTCTTGTTTACTTCTTCTAGTAATTACAAACATTAAAATGGAATATTCTTCTGCTAAAATTTTTAATTTTTTATAATCAATACTATCTTGAAATTCTGTAGCATCTATACATATAATTTCATCTTCTTTATCATTAATTATTGCTTTCAATAAATTCTCTAATGAATAAAAAGATAATGTATCATCATTAATCTTAAGTTGAAACTCATTATATTCGCCATCAAACTTATAATTAATAGCTATATTGTCTCCTGATACTTCCATATTATCTTTAGTTAAAAATAAAACTTGCTTATCAGTTGGAAGATTCTTTATTATAGATAAAATAAGCTTCTTGTTTCCACAACAAATATTACCTTCAACTGAAATCATCATTCCTGTATTTTTGGTTTCCATATTACCCTCCATAAAATATAAATCTTAATTCGTACAATTTAATTTTTTACTTTAGTACTATATAAATAAAATTAAGCAAAAAAATAAGTAGAATAAACCTACTTATTTTTTTGCTTAATTTTACTATGTACTTCTATATTATGTTTTTTTAATACCTCTATATATTGTGTTCTAAATTCTTTATTAGTATCTAGTAAATTATCTAGACCACGATAAACTTCTCCATGTGGAACTTCTCTATACAATTTTTCTAATAATATTATTTCATTGTCCTTTATACCTAATTTTACTATAATACCTTTTAAAGCATACCAATATTTATCTAAATCATTCAGGGGAGTTGTATTATGTATAGGATCAAATATTACCATTCTCATTACATTAAAATATTGATAATTATACATAAGCTCAACCATATTATAAGGCACAGAACCAGGATATCCTTTTCTTGACCATATTAAACTTAAAAAATTATTAATTTCGTTTTGAGGTATTATATTTTCTTCAAGCAACTTCTTAACACATATCCAGACACTACTTTTATCTCCTTCTTCTAAAAATCCGTCCATATCTACCCACATAAAAAATCTAAACATGTCCGTTATCCATTCTGTCCAAATCTTTCTAGCAAGAGCTTTATCTGATAAATAAGTTGATATTTGTTCAGGGTGATAGCTTATAAATTCAATAAATAAATCTTTGTCTTTTTTTACAAAATTCATCATAGCATCTCTCAGGATTTTACTTTCTGAATGAATGATGCAATGCCAAAAACCATGCTTAGGGTTTTCACGACTAAACACCCTACTTTTATCATTTTCTTTAAACATGTTATATATGTCTTCTAATAGTATCTGAAGTTCTTCCACTTTAACCGAAGATAGTATATTATCAACTATATAATTTAAATCCTTATCTAGTTCAGTATACCTTATATCATAATGATTTCTTATTTTATCTAATAGTCCTGCTTTTCCTCCATTAATAACAAACTTATTATAATTTGATTCTATAAATAGCCAAAATGACTCTATATGAGGATTGCTTATAATTTCTCCCTTTGCATGAGCACAATCATTTCTTATACTTCTCCAGTAATCATATTTTTTTCTAATATCATCATCTATTAAAAATATGTTATCAGGTTTTGTTCTATTAACTATATTAAATACTTCTGTATCCCAACTATTATCATCTTGAACTTTTTCTATTATTTGCTTCCAATAACTATCTTTTATATTATCTGGCTTATTATGAGATGTAACAATTCTATTTCTTAACTCATGTTGAAAACCTAGATAGGTCATTATAAATGAAGCTCTATATGCTCCAATCTTATAACATATAACTCCTTCATTAAATAACTTCAAAGTCTCCCCTTTAACATTATTTGCTTCACACCATCTTTCAAACTGAAGTTTCAATTAATTCATCCCTCTCTTACTAAAATATAATATCTGCTTAATATTATATTATCATAATTTGGATTGGATAAAATAACTCTTATACTCCATAAGGATTTCTTTTATATAGTCCCATACAACAACTTCTCCATCTACAACCTCAAATACTTTTCCATGAGATTTTTGTGCATCTGTTTTTATTTGATTGAAATTTCCTCCGGCTTACTATATAACCAGTTTTACATTTGTAATATCCAGTTTTACATATCCACTTGTAAAAATTATTAATCCAAAGTATCATAATATTGTGAATTCATATTATATAGGAACATATAAGCATATTTAAATAATTAAATTTAATGGCTGGTATTATTATTACTTTTATTTATTGGGGGGATATACTGTGTTTGGAAATAAAGCAGATGAATGTATTCATATAATGACTGCATATATAGCAAGTATAAAAGAATACTATCTATTTATTGATACTCAGATGGAAAGTTTCATAAAAAAATATGGTGAACAAGTGGTAGAGTTTTGCTTGCACAGAGTAATGCTTTTGTTATGTAACTGTGGACTAGCATAAAACATAAATATTTTAAAAAGGTAGCTTTAATTATATAAATAATATATAAACAAAAGTAGAGAACTCTAATACATAAAGTTCTCTTTTTTGTTTTTTAAATATATTTAATTCTATTTTTTAAAAATTAATCTTTAAGTGGTCCTATATGCCAATCTTGAAATAGATTTCCTTTTATTGTCATGGCATTATTAACATTTGTTCTTAACTCACCAACAGGTGTCCACACATCCATCACTTGCCCATAAACATTGTATGCTCCATCTTTATACCAAATAGGTGTAAAATGAGCTTTTTGATTATATGTAGAGTACTTATTATTTTTTAGTTCAAATTTAGAACTTAAACCATTTTGAATCCTTTGTAAAACTCTGTTATATGTTTCATATTTAAATTCAGGATATAAAGTATTTACGTTCTGAGCACCAGTAAAACTTGTTTCAGGAGCATCATAATTCATTTTTGAATCTACATTTATATTAAACCCATATCCTGATTTCATTTCTTTTCTATCAGATTTAGATGTAGGTACTTTTGAATCAGCTTTAACTTGCATATTAGCTGTTAAAGAAACATTGTAACTTAGCCATTTCCATTCATACCATCCTTCATCTACCCATTCTCCGCCTCCATCACCATCTGAATAATATACCCAATGTGGAACCCAATAACAATCCCATTCCCCATAGGTAGTATTAGTTTTTACATATGGATTAGGTAAATTTGGAGTTTTAAAATTATCATTCCTGTCTTTTGCTTTAGGATCTGGCGGAACTTTTTCTTTTAAATCAACTACATTTGCAATTATGGTTGCTTTATCTGTAGTAGCATTTGAACTTACTTTAATAGTTATTTTCTCAGGAGTTTTTGGAGTATGCCATTTAACCCAAGCATATTGCTCTCCCCCATTTTTGGGAAGATATATGTTATTCATAGAATAATCTTTCCCCTTAATATTAAAAATCACTTTAACTGGATTTTTAGGTGTTCGATTAGATCCTTTTATCTTTATTGAAGTTATAACATCTGTATCTGTCCTATACTCATAATCACTTTGACCACCTTCATCTGGTTTAGATGGTTCTTCTGGATTAGGTGGTTTTACTGGAGGAATTACAACTTCATCATCTTCTTTTGGTTCATTATTAAAGTATACTATACCTAAACCTAGCATTTTAATTATTGTATCATCATCCTTTGCCTTTGCTTTATCTGTATCTGAAATGCCTTTCCAAGCTTTGAAACCTAAATCATCGTTTTCTAAAAACATAGAAAGAGGTAAGTTTTTATGTGATATACTTGCTAGTTTATTTCTTAGTTTATTACCACCAAGTTTTTTATTATACAATGCAGCCTCAGTTGCTGTCATAGCCATCTTATTTCCACCAAATGTAAAATAGGCTATAGGTTCTAGAAGCAATTTATATTCTCCACCTATCATGTCCTCATATTTTATATTTGTTTTACTTGCTATAAGTTTTTGAGTCCAATCATTACAAAAATATCTTTTTATCTTATTTATATCACTCTTTCCATATTTATTACTTGATATAATGACAGGAAGCTTATTAGTAGGCTTTATATATTCATATCCTGTTGAAGAAAGATTTAATTGACGTCCATTTCGATATTCAATTTTATTAGTTTTTCCAAAATGAAATTTCACTTTAGGATCTCTATTAGTCAAATCAATAGACTTACTAACTCTTTTTTGAGTTTTTGCATCAACTATTGTAATCCTTACACCTTCATCACCTGAAGACCATTTATTTTGTGATGTTCCACCTCCCCCAGTTCCACCACCTCCTCCATCCATATTTCCATCACCATCAGCGATAGAGTTTGTTATAGAAGTAATCACTACAAGTATACAAATTATAATTGAAATAAATTTTTTTTTCATATTTAGACCTCCTTAAATTACCCCAAATAAAAAAAGTCATGAGATTATAAGTCTCATAACTTTTTATAAACATTTTAAATATTATATTTACATATCTGCAACTATCTTATCAGGGTCTCCATCAGAATTACCATCTTCTCCATGACTTTCTGTAGGATTCTGTGGGCCAAAACCAGGTACATCTACTACTTCTTTATCTGAATCAGGCTCATTTGATTTACCATTTACTGCGTTTATAGCTTCTTTTATAACTTTCTCATCCAAATTCCCAATTAATGTTATTTTACTAGCATTTTTTAGTATGGATTTATCACTACCACTATTAATTAAAACTATTGGAGTATTCTTTGATATTGTTGAACCAACAAGTGAATATACTAAATCAACTCCACTAGCTATATAGAATTCTTTAGAGGTATTATAAAAATACTTTATAACTTCTGAATTAGTATCATATCTATCAATTCCACCTATTCTTGTAGCTTTAGTAGATTTTATTAATGAATTACTTATACTTGAAAGACCTCCTATAGCAAAACACTTAATTCCATTTGGATCAAAAGGAACACTTTCTCCATTGGTAAGTATTATAGGAGATTTCTCTCTGACAGCTACTTGAGAAACACTCATTGCATCTGGTTCACCTTTATAAGCATTTGTTAACATGATTTTTTCCACTTTGATTTTATTATTTATCTCTTTTGCCACATTATAACTTGTTTTTATTCTATCTTCTCCACTTATTCTATGTATCTCTATATTTTTTTCTTTAAGAACTTTCTCTACTTCTTCACTTATTGAACTTTTTCCACCAATTATATAAACTTTTTTAACTTTATTTAATCTTTCTACTGTTGAACTTGGAATGCTATTTTTTTTAGTTAATAATATTGGAGCATTTTCCACACCTGCCAACCCACTTGCAGATAAACCATCTGCTAGTGTATCATCTGAATTTATAATAATTGCTGTTGTATAACTTTGCTTGTCTGCAATAAGAGCTGCTGTTTCATATTTATCTTTCCCTTGAATTTTACCTATAGATGACAAAGCAAATACATTAGATGAACCAACTACAAATATCATTACTGACATTCCCAATGCCAATAATCTTTTACTAATTTTCATATAATTATCCCCCTTAATATGAATTACATATCTCCCACAATTTTATCCCAGTCTCCATCAGATTCTCCACTTTCTCCATGACTTTCTGTTGGTTTGTTAGGTCCAAATCCTGGTACATCAATCAACCCATCATCTTTGTCTAATGGTTTTTCTTGATTATTTGAATTATCTTCAGGCTTATTAGGCTTGTTTATTTTATTGTCTTCAGAATCCTTAGTAACTTCTGGATTAACTAACTTGTTATTATTTGAAATTTTTGGTTTTGGTTCACTTTTTTTCTGAACTTCTCCTTTGGTAGGTCTATTGTTTTTAATTGTATTATTGTTAGTTATATTATCTATATTCTGAACTTTATTCTTTTTCTCAGAATCCTTTCTATCTTTTTCTTCTTGTATAGTATTTACATTATCCCTTAAATCAATAGTTGGAACGTTTACACTTCTATTTTCTAAGTTATCATTATTAGAATTTTCATTATTTTCTATCTTATTAGAACTTAATTGTGAGACCTTAGATACCTTCTTGCCTAGTGTACTTATACTAAAAATTCCAGCACATCCAATTACGATACAAGCTACAACTAAAATAGATAGTTTATTTTTTTTTATTATCTTTAAAAATTTCATATTATTTCACTCCTTTTGATTTAGTTCATAGGAGTGATTACTTATTATATCTAGATGATAATCCATTTTTTACCATAAGTCAATAATTCCTAATATAAAAATTCACTCCTAACGTTAATAATTCACTCCTAGCGTTAATAATTCACTCCTATTGATATTTTTCTTTAGAATAAGTATAATTAATTTATTATTAATTATTGGGGGGGATTTTAAATGATCAGAATAAAAATATCAGAATTGCTTGGTAAATGTAAAATGTCTAGAATAGAACTAAGTGAAAAAACTGGTATTAGACCTAGCACAATTACTGCTCTCTACAATGAAACGATTAAAAGAATTGATATTGATATGTTAGATAAACTTTGTGATGTATTTGATTGCAATATAGAAGACATAATTGAACATGTAAAAGATGTCGATTAATGTTATAATAATAATTAAGAAACTATATTCAAATATACATATTATAATGGTTTTGGCATCTTTCTTAAATAGAAAGGTGCATTTTTTCGTATGTCTTTTATTAGATAATAGCTTCAATGACACTATTGAAAGTTATATAAAATTTAATAAAAAAAATATATTTGACTAGAAATATAATTACTATATACTTTTTCATTTTTAGAATTAAATAAAAAAGATATGATATAAAATCGTATCAAATTTAACTTTTTGTGATATAATAAAAGCAAGAAGAATTACAATCTATTTTGCTGTAGAGTGGAGTTCTTTAAAAATGATTATTTTTTGAGTTTAAACATAAATTTAAACTCAACTCTTAGGTCACTCTTTCGTGAACTATACCCCTCTTAGGAGACAGTTGAAATATGTAAAACTGTCTAAAACTAGGAGGGTTTTGTTATGTCCAAAACTAAAGTATCATCAGAACAAAAAATTAAAGCGATTGAATCATATTTAAAAGGTGAAAAGTCAGTAATAAAAATAATGGAAGAATTAAATATTGGGAAGCGTACTTTCAGAGAGTGGATGCGAAGTTATGAAACTTTCGGAAATGATGGCTTAATTAAACAAAATCATAAATCATACTATTCTAAAGAGCTTAAGTTAAGTGCTATAGAAGATTATCTAAATGACGAAGGTTCTTATGACACAATAGCAAAAAAATATAAAATGAGGTCTGTTAATCCACTAAAAGCTTGGGTTAAGGAGTATAATCTTCATAAGGAGATAAAAGAAACCCCGAAGGGAGGACTCTTTATGGAGACTAGAAAAACAACATTAGATGAAAGGGTTGAAATTGTTAAAGATTGTATTGAGCATGATTTTAATTACAATTTAATAGCAAAAAAATACTTTGTTTCATACAGCCAAGTTAGAAGATGGACTCTTAAATATAAAGAAAATGGTATAGTTGGTTTAGAAGACCGAAGAGGTAAAGCAAAAAAAGAAGATGAGTTAACTCAATTAGATGAAATAAAGTTGGAATTGAAAATTGTAAAAGCAGAAAAACACAAATTACAACTGGAGAATGCATTCTTAAAAAAGTTAAAAAACATAGAAAGAGGGTGGTAATTACACTATCCAAGAATGAAAATAAATATAAAGCTATTCAATCCTTATTCAATGAAAAAAAAGCTTCGCTTATGCAATTATGTGAAATCGCTAAAGTAAATCGTTCTGGATACTATAAATGGCTCAATCGAGATAAAAGTAATTTAGAACTTGAAAACATTGAATTAGCAACTTTGATAACTAAGATATATGAAGAAAAGAATGGAGTTTTTGGCTCTTTAAGGATGACCTTGCAGTTAAACAGAGAGTATAAACTTAATGTCAATCACAAGAGAGTGTACAGGCTAATGAGAGCCGTAGGCTTAAGGTCTATTTGTAGAAAAAAGAAATTTAGTTATGTTAAATGTACACCAGAAGTAATTGCTGAAAATGTATTAAATAGAAAATTTAGTGCAGATAAAACTTCTCAAAAATGGTTAACAGATGTAACTGAATTTAAATTAACTAATGGGACAAAGGCTTATTTAAGTGCAATTCTGGATTTAGGTGATAGAAGCATAGTTTCATATGTTATTGGAAAATCAAATAACAATAACTTAGTATTCGAAACTTTTAATAAAGCAATAGAAGTATATCCAAATGCAAAACCTATCTTTCATAGTGATAGAGGCTATCAGTATACTAGCAGGGTGTTTAAATCAAAACTTTTAACACAAGGCATGATACAAAGTATGTCGAGAGTTGGTCATTGTATTGACAATGCTCCTATGGAAGGATTTTGGGGAATTTTAAAAGTGGAAATGTACTATTTAAGGAAATTTGATACATACGAACAATTAGTCAAAGCAATAGATGATTATATATATTACTATAATAATTTTAGATATCAAAGGAGATTAAATTCTATGTCTCCACTTGAATTTAGGAAATATTTAAGTACAGAGATAGCATAATTTATTTTAAGTGGCTCTAAAAAAATTTAAATATCTAGGGTTTTATTTGACGCGCTCTTTTTTAGATAGTAAACTTTAAAATATAGATATTAATTATATGAATATAATAAAAAAAGTACTAATGATTGACACTAGTACTTTATAACTACTTTTACATGTTTTAACTGTATAAAACAGTGGGTATAGTTCATCGCACAGAGTGGCCTTTTACTTTTGTAAATATTTTGCCAAGTAAGCAAAATATTAAACTGGCAATAACACCAGCGAAAATATTAAGTAAAAATTCGTTCATACCTACACCTCCTTTCTTTCGGAGGTTATTTCTTTTGTTTGTATGAACTCCACTCTAATAAATTATATATTTTTCTTCTTGCTAAAAATATTATACCACTCTTTACCATAAATATCTAATTACTAAATTATTTTATATTTTTAAATAGTTTAACCTTAAAATAAAGGAGTATACCCTGACACAGAATCTAAATTTATTTTTGTAGTCTCTGCTCTTGTAAATCCAAATGAAGGAGGTATTTTTAAAATAACTGAACCTCTTACTTCATACTTTTTAACTTTACTGCTATCATTTGGAGCCAGTTGTCTATTGGTTACTTCTACTTTTAAGTCTGAAAGCGTATACTCAACATTTGAATCATTATATTTTATGTAATATCCTTCTTCTTCAGTTAATTTTAATGCTTCTTTCAGTTTATTCTCAACCTCTCCTCTATCAACATTCTCTTTCCATTCATCAGTTTTATTTAATTGATATGCAGCACCATATCCTTCTCTTAGACATGGATATGTTTCATCATAATTTTCTGTAGCTACAGCAATAAGAGACTTTTCAAAAGCATCTCTAACACCTTTAGTTATTAGTGCTAATCTTAAATATTCAGCACAAATGCAAAAGAATATCATAATAACCACAACAATTATACATATTACTATAGAGGTCGCATTACCATCTTCTTTTTTTAAGATGTTCTTTATTTCCAATATGCCTCACTCCTTCCAGTCGCATTTGAAACCAAAGGTACTGGGAAAGAAGCGAAATCAAAGAAACTTAAATCCATTGTTTTTTTTACAGTCACCTTTATTTCTTCATTGAGCTGGACTTTGTTTGTTCCATTTATATACTTTGTTGACCATTCAATTCTGTCTGGCTCAACTATACTCTTATTTAATTTTTCTATTTCATTATCAACATCTTTTCCAACCTCGCCACTTATTTCTGCAATTCTAACAATCTCATTTGCATAGTGGTTTAATTGACTCTTTGCAATGATAACTGGTAACACATTAATTACAAGTCCAACTAAAAGTGCTACAATAAATATTATTATTATAATCCAAATAGATTCGTCTATAGCTCCTTTTTCATTTCTTATAGGCTGATATAAATCTTTTTTGCTTTTTAATATTTTTTTCATCCCAATCCTCCTTAAAAGAAATTGTTTAAGGATTTATAAACTTCAATGCCTAAAGCAACAAACATATTCATTATTAGACAACCAAGCATAAGCATTGTGTACTTTCCAATTTTACCTGGTCTTTTACTCGCAATAGCTTCCACTCTTTGTAATTTTAAATCATTTAACTTAGTAGCCAATTTTTGAAAATACATAATCTCATCATTACCATTTAATACACCCACTAGCCCTACTATTATTTCTGATAAATTTGAACTATTAACTCTACTTTCAAATCTAATTAAAGCTTCTTTCTGAGAGCTAGATTTCATATCAGCTAACGTAAATTTAAGTTCTTCAGCTAATGTTTCATTTGCTGTTTTTATATACTCAGAAATTATATATAAAAGATCTCTAGTTCCACTTAATTCTATTGCTAATGTTGATGCAAATTCTGCAAGTTCATAATCAATTCTTTTTATTTTATCTGCAACAATTCTATCTGCTCTTTTCAGCTCTTGAAAAATAGAATAAATAGAAAGAGCCATCCAAATAATACATCCTTTTGGATAAATTATATAAGTTGGAATTGTAAGAGAAAGAACAACACAAGAACTTACAAAAGCATTTGCAATATAAGTTTCTGGAGTTAAGTTTATATTAGCTGATTTCAAGGTCAATAATAGTTTTTTTCTTTTATACTCATTAATCTTTACAAATTTTGATACTCTCATTGCTACTTTCGTAGTTAAATCATCTAATGTTTTCTTTTTTTTATTTGAATTTATAACTGATGATACAGTTTTTGAATATCTTGCTCCTGGCATATTTAGTATTCCAGCTAAAATCATATAAATACTAAATACAAATAAAGAGAAACAAATTAATAGTATCAATTAATCACCCCCCTTATTCATTTATTGATTTATAATCAATTGGTTTTATCAGTTTACTAATTTGTATAATGGAGAAAAACGTTAATGAAACAGTAATACAAATAGAAATTTGTCCTGGTAATGTGTACATTAAATTTTTAAACCAATTTATATTTAAAAATTTCAACATAAAAATTGAGCCATATAATATAAATGTCATAGTTAAAAAACTTTTTGCTGGCCCCATTAATTTACTATTTACTTTTTCATTTAGTATCTTTACATTTGAAAACTTACTTACAGTTGCTCTAAGTGGAGACTTTAGTGTTCTATTAGTTTGACATTGTATAACTCTATTTACCCATTCTACAAATATGTCATTATCAATACTATCTCTTAATTCTTCTAATGTTTCTTTTATATCAGGAGATAGTTTAATTTTATATAAACATTTTCTAAATATATTTTCTAAAAGAGGATTAAAACAGTCAATATTCTCCTCTATAGCTAGTATTATATCCTCATTTCTTAAATAAGAATTTGTAATCATAGATAAACCACTTTCTAACTCATCATTTAATTGCCTCTCATATGAATTAGCAGTTATCTTTATATATAAAAATGGCAACATCCCAAATCCAAATGCTAATATTGGTATTAAAAATAGATTGCCTATGCTAAGTGCTAGAAATATCCCTACTATCATTAATACAATAGCAATGATACATATATTTGAGAATTTTCCCTTACTTTGAGTCCGTTCTAAGATATTACTAGTATCTTTTATTAAGCGTTTTATTCCCTTCTCTTTCTTTTTGCCTGTTAGAATTTCTACTTTATCACTAATAGAAGGTGCTTTTTGCTTTCTTTCAAATATGGATACTATTTCTCTTAAAAATTCAATAGGAGATATATTCAATAATGTAAATATCCCTCCTGTAATCACTAAAAACAAAAATATATTTGAGAATCCCATTAAAAAACCTCCTTTCAATTACATAAATCAGATACTTCATAATAATTTAACATTTTATTTAATTCTTTTTCTGTAATCCCATTTTCAAGTAAACGTTTTTGAATATTCTCAGAAATATTATTTACCTTTTCAAAATATCCTGTGATTACTTTCTTGTTTCCTTCAAGTTTTATACCAGTTCTAACAAAATGAAATAATGTTTTAAACTCACGTTTTCCATCTTCATGAACAATGCACTCTGTTATTTCCATTATTTTTCTTGATTTATCTTTCAATTGTTTTACAAAACATGCAATAGGAAAAGCTTTAGTTACATTTTTCATTAGAGTATCATCGTCCATATTTGACTTTGTCTTACACAAATCTAACATTCTTGAATAAACATCAATACAAGAGTTTGCATGTATAGATGTAATAAAAGGATTACCTGTATTAGCAGCTTTTTGTACCTCAAATGCTTCTCTACCTTTCATCTCAGAAATCACTAAGTAATCTGGGTTCATTGTAAGAGAAAACTCCAATAATTTTTCTTGGTCTATATCCTGCTTAGGGTCATCACTATGTCTTGTTCTTAGGTGTATTACTTCATTTATTACCTTACCATTTTCATCTCTCTTGACCATATCAAACTCTCTAACATCTTCTTCTATTGTTATTACTCTATCATCATTATCTACAGATTCTTTGACTAATGAATCTAGAAGAGTTGTTTTTCCAGAATTAGTTGGTCCTACTATACACATACTTGCTCCATATTTAAAGAGTCTCTGCATGATATAAAATATTTCTACTGTTCCTGTACCAAACTTTATAAAATCATCTATTTTTAACTTCTGAGGGTTTATAATACGAATAGATACAGCAAGACCCTTACTCTCATCAATTAAACCGTACCCTAGAGCTGTTATCCTTATTCTCTCTGATAAATGTCCTCTTACACCAGGTTGAGCATTGTCAAATACCATATGAGACATTTGTAACATTCTTTTAATAACATCTATTGCATGTTTTGGATTATTAAATGATTCTTTTGTAAATTCCTTATGCCCATCTTTAAACGTAATTCTAGTTGAATCCCATTCATTTATATTTATTTCTTCAACATCATTTCTATAAAGATAGTTATCTAAAAAATCGAATCCTAACATTCCAGATAATAATTTATCAATTAATTCTTTCTCAGATAATCCTTTTACTTTATAAGAATAATCAACAATAAATTTTTCAACAAATGGTCTTACTGATTCTCTTTGCTCCAATATATTTTTTCCTGCCATAATTGAAAAGCATTTATCTAAAATATAACTTTGAGTTTCCTTTAATACATCTGAAAATTCTTTTTCTTCCTTATCTTCATTCAAGAAATTTTTAAGAATTTGTCTATCACCAAAAGCCATTATTTATTTCTCCATAATTTACATTTTTTTATATCATCCTCATTTTTTAAGGTACTGGCTAATTCATCAACAGTTTTGTTGTATTGGCTCTTTTTCTTACTAAGTTCCTGAAATAAATCTCCAGATAGAGTTTGCTCTCTTATTTCTTCAAGATAAGGTAATTCGTATTTTATTCTATATATTTCTTTTACTTCCCTTACTGATTCATCTTCCCTGAAATTTGATAACACATTTATATGTTTATTTATTTTAAATTTCTGTAACATCAACAATTGTAAATTAGAATCAAAATAAGATATAGCTTTTAAACTAGGTTCTACAAGCCTAAAAATAGTATCAGAGTATTCTAGAACTGTAGATGTCAATAAGTCTGTAAAAAAATAACTTGTACAATCCACAATAATATAATAAGCCATGTTTTCCAATGTTCTAAATAGTTCTAATACCCTTTCTATATTATATTGTGCATAGGTTGATACATTTTCTCTCTGTTTGTATCCCAGTATATTTATATATTTGTTTTTCCCATTTATTAAATTTGTTAAAATTACTTCTTCTGATAAAATTGGAGCTGACAACACATTTCCTAATGACTTGTCTTTAATTTTTTCATTCGGTAAAATAGTATTTATTGAAGGACAGATTAAATCAGAAAAAACTAAAATTACATCTTTCTTTTCCTCTGCTAGTTTTTTTGCTAACTTTATACTAAAAGTAGTTTTACCTGAACTTGGGCTTCCCCAAATAGCAATTGTTTTACCTTTCATTTCTATTCCCCTATTCTTTTATTGGTGTAGTCATGTTTCTTGATGCCAATAAATTTATTGTTTCTTCTTGTTTTTTTATAAATTTTTCAGCATTATTAGTTGTACCACGATACACTAGTGTTACATGCATTTTGCTATTTTCTTCTAGCGTAGCTAGTAACTTAGCTTGGATATCATTTACTTGCACTGTAATAGTTGTCGGAAGCTCATTTTCTTCTTCATTTCCTTTTTGTACTTTTTCATCATTCTTATCAGAACCTTTTGCATTAGTAACAGCTAATACTCTTACATATTGCAACTCAGCAGGTTTTAGAGTTTCTTTATCTTCTCCATAATCAGCAGCTAAAATTGATATAATATCTCCTGTTTCTAGCTTTCCTGATAGTCCAGCCGCAAAATTTTTTATTGTAAAAGATATGGCTTGATTCTTACCATCTAATCCATATAAATATTCATTTTCAGCCACACGATTTTTTGAAATCTTTGTAGTCAACACATTATCATCTTTGTTAATATCTGTTATTGCATACTTCCCAACAACACTATCTTTTGTTTTAATACTTGTCTGAGGTAAACTCTCAGAATCTGTTGTTTTAATTTCCCTAACTTTTGTGGAGCTTATTTTTTCTCCTTTTTTTATTTCTTGTGTTGCTCTAACAAAGGTTGTTTGTGATTTCATTTTCTGTAAATATGGAGAAACAAAACAAATGTATACACCTATTAGTAATGCAGAACAACCAATTATTATTCTTTTTGTCGCTAATTTCATATTTTTCCTCCTATAATAAATATGATAAAAAACACCCTACAGAAATGTAAGGTGCTAAAGCAATACCATTTTTATATGTATCACGATTGATTGCAAATGCCAAGATTAAGCTAATTAGAATAAAAATTAAAACTTCTATACCTTTAAACCCAATTAAAAATCCACTACTTCCCATAAGCTTTATATCCCCTCCTCCAATACTTCCATTTTTCAATATTGCTGATAAATAAAGAGGTAACGCAAATAAAAATAAATTTATTATAGATAAATATAAATTCATTTTTATAAAGGATACAAATAATATCAATACCTGTATTTTATTAGGTATTAATTTTGTTCTATAATCTACATAACTAGCATAGATTAATATTTGAGCATATAAAAAACCTTTTATTATTAATGCTATATTATTAATATGTTTAAATAGGCTTATGATTAATAAATATTCTATTAAAAGCAATATCATTTTTTGTTCTTTGCTTAATACAATTTTTTCACCTGTTGGCAGAAATTTTAAATCATAGAAATAACTGAATATGCTATTAGAACTAATATTATTGAAAGACATAATATAAAATCCTATCCAAACATATTTACAATTGTAGATTGTGCTTTTGGTAAAATAACATCTTGTAATGCTCCAGTTGCCCAAGCTAACATCAGTCCACCTAAAAATACTGCAATAACTACCCAAATAGCCTTAGATACATTTTCATCCATACCAGATTCATTATTTAATACTTCTCTTAGATGTCTTTCTATACACATTATTTTTTGTCCTATATAGGATTCTAAAAAAGTATTTCTTTGTTTTCTTTTTTCTTTTTGAAATAATAAATTCTCCATGTATATCCTCCTTAAGTTTTAAAATATATATAAAAAAGCATCTCTAGAAAATGCTTTTATTAACACATATACTTGTTGTAAAGAAATTTATTTCATATAAATCATGAATTAGCTAAGTACCTTTAAGATTTTTCAATCATTTCTATTATTTTTTCTTGCATAAGGGGAGATATGTATTCTATTGCTTTTCTACCCAGTAAAGGCCCTAGTAAAATTAAAAATAAAATTATTATACATTCAATAATTGCTCTCTGACGTTCTGACAAACACCTCTTCTTTTTGTCCTTACTTAAATCAATATTTTTCTTTTTTTCTTTCATATAAATCTCACCTTTTTCAATCTAAAATTTTCTTAACTATACACAAAATTAATGTTATAAATGTAAGTACAGCTGCCAAACATAATAAAAACCCTAATATTCCCTCAAAAAACGAACAAGCAGTATGTGCTAAGTTTACTACCATATTGTTTATGATGTCTCTATCATCCCTAAGAAAAGTCGCTCGTTTATCCATAATTTTATTTATGCAAAGAAGTACTAAACATAGAAACACAGCCAATGCTGAAAAAAAAACAGGTTTAATAAAATCCAAAAAATCTATCCAAAAATATTCTATACGTTCCTTGATCCTTGTACCTATACTACTCAGTATTTGAAATATACTCTTTTGTTCACAAACAACTTTTTCTTTAATAGTTTTATAATCAGACTCGTCTTTTTTTATTTCCACCATGATCCCCCCTACATACTAATATCTTGTATATACAAATTCTTATCTATAAAGTAAAAAGGAAGATAGGTATTCTATCTTCCTTCATTAATATTTAGCTAAGTTTTTTTATTCAAATAAAAAAGCTCTTAATATAGATACTTTTTCAATGTGTAAAATATAGGGGTGAGATGGCTTTAAGCCACCTCAATTTGTTATGAAAAACCAAAAAATGAACCTGTATATGACATCTATTACTAGATGTCATATATAGTCTCACTTTCATATTCATGTATATTTGCATATGTGTTTTTATAACTTATATTTTATCTATCATTCTTCATCACTATATTTATTATTAAAACTAATATCACAAAAATTTGCACCCCAACAATGTTAGCAAATGATTTAGGATCTGTTAGTACTGGTAAAATCATAAGAAAGATTAATAGAATAGCAACTTTTATATAATCAATTATACTATGCTTCTTAGATGTATTTTCTTTAACTGTTTTTTCATCATCATTCATGATTTATATTCCTCCAATAATTTATCATTTTATTTTTTAATAAAATGATAATATAACTATAAGTCAGCTATCTGTTTGATATAAAAATAAAAACTTTCTTAAACCACTTATAGGAGCTACCTTTCTTTATGTCTTTAATATTCTCTGAAATATATCCCTTTGATTTATATATAATACTATCCATTTCTTTAGATACAAAATTTATAGAATTCTTTTTTTAAGGTTCATAATTATTCTCCCTTCAATATAAATGTAAATGTATCAAAATTAAAAAACACCCCAAATGGATGCTTGATAATTAAACTTATTTTAGATTGAAAAAACATAAATCTAAAACAAATCAAGTGTAATTGATGTTGCCTTTGCTAAACACTATCTCTATTATTGGGTTTCAGTATTGAAAAATACCTTATCTATGTTTTTATTACTTTATTTTTAATTTAAATTTTTTATTTGAATATGTAAAAGAATAATGATCATAAAAGGCATTACTATTCTTTTTATATCTATTTCAGATATAGCCACAACTAATAAATCTCCTGCTTCATAAAATGTTTTTGAATCTATCAAATATAAGGTAATACCAAATATAATTGAAGCAACTGCTATAATACAATCTTTCATATTAGACTCCTTATAAATAAATATTTCGTACTTTAGAAAACTCTTCTGATAATATTTTTTCTATTATCTTAAAATACAATGCATTCATAGTTTCTGCACAATACAATTTAGAAATAATAATTTTTATATTTTTATTATCTATCAAAAAAGTAATCAAATCCTCTTTATCAAGTAAGTCATTTTCATTTAAGATAGTGCTGTTTCCAAAGCTTTTAGAATCCTTCAATGATAAAATTGTCTCATTATATATATTTATTAATGCCTCATAAGCTCCCTCTTCATCACAAAAAAATTCAATACTATTTTCGTAAATTTCTTCAAGTGAGTATTCACATAATCTTCTATAGTCTAATTCTACAACATTGTGTTTAAAATGATATTCAACTTTTTCTAATATATAATTTACTTCTTTTTCTATATCTATATTTGAAAATAATTTAACTTTCTGCAAGTAATTTAATTTTAAAAATATATAGTTTGAGCCCACATATTTTATATTATACATATAGATATCATCTGTCATTTTTAAGCCTTTTTTGTGCAATACAATATTTACTTTCCATTTTATTTGTTCTATAGCGTTTATCTTTTTTTCATCTATTTTGACCAGTAATAATCCTAATAAAATTGAAGCTAAAGAATAAAAAAACAGTAAAGCTCCTATTATTGAATATACTATTTTAAATTTTTCTGGAGTAAATGTAAATTTTGTAACAAAAATTAGAGCACAGCCCATAATAAAACTGAGCAAAGTATATTTCCCATATTCTGGTTCAAGCAAAATAACATCCCCTTTCAAGTGCTTACTTATAATACTTGTTTAGCTTTGCTCTAAAAAATCTTCTATATTTTGTGTCCTAATAAGAGAAAATTTATTTTTAAAGTTAAAAAAAGCTGACATCTTAGTCTTTATAAATAAAAAACTTATGAAATTTGGATCAGCTGTATTTAATATTTCTCCAACATAAGATGTTATTATATCTCCTATACTTGTTTTTATAAAAGAAAATATTTCATTTGAATTATCAAAGACAATTAAGTATTCAGCATTTTTTTCTCCAAACAAATAATTTTCATTAATAAAAGTAAGAATATTTAGTAATAGAACACCTAATATTTTTTCATCATCAACTAAATTTAATTTATTAAAAGCAATAAATTTATTATTGTGTACATGATTTATATTAGAATGTATATTTAGTAAATACCCATAATTATCTATTATTTTATTAAGTTTCGAAATAATTGTGTCTATAACATTTATTCTTATGTTTAATATGTCTTTAATACTATTTAACTCTTTAAATACTTCAAATACCTTTTCTTTATTTGGAGATTGCATACAGTTTATCATTCTATGTGTTCCTTCTATATATTTTAAATAATTTAGAAAATCAGATAAAATAGGGTATTCATTTTCTTTATATTTTGTACACTTTTTTATATCTATTCCAAAATATTCATAAAATTTAGTTAGTAATATATCTAAACTAGTTAATTCTTCTTCTGTGTATTCACTTACTAAAATACAATACATTCTTTGTATCTTTTTTAAATGAGTGCCAAATGAAAATATATCAAAATCTTTTATTGTTGAATAAATTTGCAATGGATTTATTATTTCTTTATTCTTATCAACTTGTACTACTCTAACATCTTTTATATCATTAAATTTCGCAGATTCTGTATTTACTAGTATTATTTTTTTGCCTAATTTTATTTGTTCATAAATAATATCTTTTCCAGATATTTTGTTTTCATTTTTTATTTCACTATTCATTTTATATGCTAAATTCATTAAAATCCCCCCAAAATTATAATTAATTTTACTCACTTTACTTATATATCTCCTTCTTCCAATTCATCAAGAATCAAAGATACTTCAGTACTTAAAACAGAAGCATAAATAAGCACTCCTAAAAAAGCTATAGCTATTGTTAAAGCAACAAACATAAATTAATCACCTCAGTTTTTTATAATAAAAAAAGGTATCCCATAATTGGAATACCTTTTAAACAACAATTTATTTTAAACCAGGAAATCTACCATAACTCACAGGCCCTTTTCTCATGTCTGTTATTCTAACATCTTTTCCTGATTCTGGAGCTTCTATAACTTTTCCTCCTCCAATATACATTTGAACATGATGCACATTCCAAGGATTTGTTAAAGATTGGCCTTTTTCATGTACAAATACAAAGTCACCTGGTTGTAGTTGTTCAAATGATATAGGTGTTGATGCTGCACATTGTGCTTTAGAAGTTCTAGGCAATCCTTTAACTCCTGCTTGATTGAAACAATATAGCATAAGACCACTACAGTCAAAAGAATTAGGTCCTTCTGCTGCCCACAAATATGGTTTACCAAGTTGCTTTCTCATAATTGAAATAATCCTATTAACCTTTTCTGAACTAGAACCACCTGATATACTTGTATTTCTAAATTCTATAGCATAATGATAAACTTTATTTGGATAGTCATGAGGAGCTTTATCTAAATTTACAGACATACCCCTTCCTTGTCCAACATTATATAATACAAATGCTCTTCTCAAAAGGTCTTTAAATTTAGGATCATTTTCATCACTATCCCACTTTATTTGATTGACATATTCGTTGGTATTATAATTCTTTTTATTTGGACAAGCTATTCCTGTCATACTTTCTAATCTAAATAAAGCATAGTTAAAATAGAATCTTGCCTCAAATGCACCTGCAATTATCTGAGCTCTTGCATCTTTTAAAAAAATACCCCACATTTGCTCTGAACTAGAAAAAGAATATCCTGCTTGTTTAAATAAATCACCCATGCCTTTTCTCATATGTTCAGCCCATATATCACTTCCATCAGTATCATACTTTTGAAATTGCATTATTCCATATGCTCCTCCATACTGACAATTAGGGTTAAAATTACTCTCTTGTTTTGCAAATCCAGCTAATACCCAATTTGGAAGACCTGTTAACTGAGATGCTTCATCAAAGAATGATGCTAATTCTCCTGGAACCCCTACAAGTTCTCCCCATTGGCCACCACCTGGATAATATGGTGCAAGAGTATTTCCAAATAGCCAATTCCATTTTTTATCTGAACCAGAATTTATAATCATTCCAATAACCATATCAACATCATTTTCACCAACATGATTTTCTTTAATTAATATTTCTCTAAAGTGGTCATATGGTTCTCCTTCATTTTCTTGAGTAGATAAAACTGGTTTTGTTATCTCAATTCTTTCATCAGAATCTATTGTTGTAGTTTCTGTTTTTATTTCATATATATATTTATTAGTATTATAAATTGAATTTGCATAATCTAATAGATATATTGTATCAACCGTTTCATCAACCTTTTCTACATATCTAGCATCATCACCTTCTCCTACTTTTTCCTTATAAAATCGCCTTGTTATTATCTGAGATTCTGAATATTTCAAATCAGGTTTTAAGGTCTTATCAACTATCTCATCAACTTTTTTCTTCAATTGCTTAACACTACTTTTTGCAGATACTTGGCTATTGCTTACTAAAAATCTCAAATACTTTTCTACATGTTCAGCTCTTAATAAATGTTGATTATCTAAAAAATAATAATCTTTAGATGTATATTGTGCTACTTTCTCATCTATGTAAGCTTGAACTTCTTTAGTCTCTTCAGAAGATAAATTAGGAGTTATTTTATCGCCTGTAAATAGCTCAAAAGTTGCAGATAATAATATTAATATTAATACAACAAAAGCACCATAAGGAACCATTATTTTAAACATTAGCTTTTTAAATTTATTTTTAGCAATACCTTTTACTAACTCTAATCCCTTTTCAAACAATGCTTTCATCCTCCCTTTAAATAAAAAAGTTAACTATGTTAACTCTATAAGCTATCCTTAAGTAAAGAATCTAGGCTATTGTCTTTCTTGCTACTTGCTAAAAATTTAGATGCACTATCTATGTCACCTTTTGAAATATTTTCATAAAAATGTTCTTTGTCAGGTTCAGTTACACTGCTGTTAAACATAGCTGTATCAAAAATTTGTTCAGCTTTTCCAGTTGCTTGTGTTATATCTAAATTATTACCTGGTTTCTCCATTATATTTCCAGCTATTGAATTTATTGTATCAATTCTAGCTGACTCTACTTGCCCCATATTTCTTTTATCATTTATTGCAGAGAATATAAATCCATCATCTTTATTACCATAACTGTCTTTCTTAGATAAGTTATTGAAGAACATACCTTGAATAGCTCTTTCAGCGTTACTAGGGTTTTTGAACGCAATATCTGGTTCTTTTTCTGGAATAGTTTCTATATTCTTCTTCAATTCATCTCCATTTTTTGAGCTATCTAGTTTATCCATTCCAAAGTTATACTCATCATCACTAGTACCACTATTTTTTTCTAATGAATCATCATCTTTTGGTATTTCATTTTCCATATTATCTAAAGGTTTTATATTATTATCATCAAGAGAGTTTATATTATCATCTAAGCCTATATCACCATAGCTTGATTCCATATCTGCATCATATCTATTTTGCTCTTCCGCAGGATCATTTCCTCTATTAAATTTATTTCCTATTCCACCATCTACTGCTCTATCAGCCATCTTTGCCATTTTATTAAAATTACCTTCTTTATCACCATGTCCCATAAGACCTTCTAAAGCTTCCAATGTTCCTGCTGTTCCTGCTGTAGAAGCTTTGAATGCTGTTACCATACCTGATATTGCTCCTAGAGTCCCTTTTGTAAATCGCCTAGCTTCTCCATATTCATCTATTCCAGATAACTTAGCAAAATATCCCTGTACAGAATTTCTTAAGACATCAGATAATTTTATAGTTAAAGTAAGACCTATTAAAATAAATAGTAGTGATGAAGTTGCTGAGAAAAACAATGAAAATACTACAAATACTATAGAGTAACATAGTCCTGTTATTGCATTACTTAATATCTCTCCAAACCAGATTTCAAATGCATTTATGTTCTTGTTAATTCCCCATAAGGCAGAAGCAACAGGTGTAAAAACAAACATAATACCTAAAACCCATGTTCTAACCATAAAAACAATATTTACTCTCAATGTTAAATAAGCGAAATAAACTTTTATTATCGCTGTAGTTAAAACATTTCCAGTTTTAAGTTCATCTAATATAGAATTAGACATTGTTACATGGCTAAAAGACTCATTTAAAATTGATGTTAAAAAATTTGAAAAGACTATTATCCCATTAACTAAAACTGGACCTCCTGCTATTATTAGGCAAACAAAAACCCATCTTTGTAAACTTTCCTTTGTGTCTATCTCTTGTCTTTCATCAACTGAACCTTTTATAACTCTTACAGCTGTAAAGAATACCATTAATATAAGTAAGACATAAGCTACTTTTTGAACTATTCCGTATCCAAAAACTAGATGTGACCATTGTTCTTTTGTAAATATATTTAAATCTTTTGCAAATATTAATTCTTCTAATGTCTTTGTCCCTAGTAATTTTTCTTGTACAAATCCATCACCAGAAAAAATAAATTTAGTTATAGAATCTAATAAGAAAGCTATTCCATTTGCAAGGAAACTATCTTCATCTTCTAAATCTTTAACAAAATTAAGCTCTGATGATTTGAATTCAGAGCCTCCTGTTGTACCCATATTTACAATTATATCTTGTAAGAAACCTGCTAAACTTAGCATAAGACCTAGCATTAAAGCCCCTAATACCAATTTTGTTGTTCCCTGCATTAAGATTGTTCTTTTATCATAGTCATTTTTATATATTATTAGCTTATATATGAGTATCGCTAAACTAATTGTAATAAGTATCACTCCTGCATATTGCAGTATATCAACTAAAGCTTGAATTTGTTCACTCATTTTAATAACCCTCCATTTTCATATTTTAAGTCTCTGCAAACTCTTTTTCAAAGTTGAATAAATCAATCTGAGCTAAGATGTTTCCAACTTCTGTAACAAGTATACATTGCCCTTTTGAAAATGAAGGTATTCTTTTCCGAGCTTGTTCTGGAAGTCCAAAAAACTTGGTTATTTCTTTTGCTAATGACGCATCTTGTTTGAATATTATTTTTGTAGAACAAAGATTTATTATTGCCTTACCAGCCTCTTTAGTTAAGAACTCTCCAATTGCCTGTGTACTTATAATTAAGCTTATCCAGTACTTTCTTCCTCTTCTTGAGAAATCTTCAAGTAGAGCCAAACTGGCTTCATGTTGAGCGAATTTCCAGCCTTCGTCTATCCATACATTTTTTTGTATACCTTTATATTTCCAGTCTGAAAATAAGCCCCATAACCAGCTTAAAATTGTAGTCATAGCAAAAAACTTACTAAACTCATCAAGCTGTTTCAAACAAAAAACAATAAGTTTCTTTCGTTTGAATCTGGATATTTCTTCACTTGTCTCACAATCGAACATAGCCATTACACCATCACCAGTTATTAGTTGCATAATATCAGATACTTCATCAAGATTTTTATTTTTTTCCATAGTAGCTTTTAAATCACTAAGTATTGGTAATCTTTTCTTTTTATTGTTTTCCATCAATGAATCTGGCTCTATACCTATTCCTCTATCAGAGTACACTTTTTTAATAGCATCTTGTACTCCTGTTATTTCTGTACCAACTAATCCTTTTCCATTTCTATACTGTTTTATAAAGTTATTTATAAGATTAGTTATCTCAACCATTTTCTCATAGATTGGTACTGTTCTTCTTCCATTTTCATCTTCTTCGACAGATAGTTCTAAAGGATTTATTCCGATTTTTCTACCTGCTTTTATATGAAGATAATTGCCACCAAACTTTTTATTTATCTTCTCATATTCATTCTCCATATCAAACACTGCGTTCCATTCACCTAGTAACGCCCCTCTACCCATAAAGACCTTCATAAATGTTGATTTACCTGAGCCAGGCTTACCACAAATATATAGATTCGGATTTGAGTATAGTTCACTTTCTTTTATGTGCTTTTTTTGACATAAGAAATTATCTAGAATTAAAGTAGAATTTGTTTGCTCATTTCTTCCAATGTATTTCCCTTCTGTATGATTTAAATGTGTGCATCCACTTGGGACTAGACAAGCCGTTCCACCAGTAGTCATATTCCTTTTATCTTGCATATAGTTAAAAGAATTAAATGGAAGAGTTGTTAAAAATGCATCTCTTTGATCATAAAATAAGACCTTTACAATTATTCCAGTTTTTTCACATGCCTCTATTATCATGCTTGTCTTATTCTCTAAATCAGCTAGATCATTTGACCACAACTTCATTAGATTTTGAGTATGATATAATTTATCTGAATTGGTTTCTATTAACATTCTTAAATTATCTATGTTTTTAGCAGCTTCTCTCTTATCATAATCAACTGTTCCAGTACTTTTATACTCCAGTTTTATATTTGACATTATTTTTGAATATTGATTTTTCAAGGATTTACTAAGAGTAGTTTCATCAAGCTTTTTAACTATTGATAATAACTCCATATTTTCTATACAACACAAATTATTCAATGTACTTATATTCATATTCTTAGGAAATGCTTGAATAGACAACATTCTTATATAATTGTTTCTATCAAGCTTTATGTAGTCTTCCTTTTCTTCAAAAATATTAGGTTTTATAATATCATATATAGTCAATCTGCCTATCTCTAGAAATTGCTCATCTTTTTTATTCTGTTTCTTTTTTTTGTCTTTTTTCCTATTTTTCACGAGCTTTTTTTCTTCTTCTGGTGTTAAATTTTCAGTTGACTCTACTTTTATTAAATCTTCTTCTGATAAGATACTAATATCAGCATCATTATAATCTTCATGTTCTTTTCTTAAAATTCCTAATCCTTCTACATATTCTGAAAATATACCTTTCTCTATCAGATCTTCTACAATAAAATCTTTACCTTTATTAAATTGGTTGTGAAAAAATTCTATAATATCAATACCTTTAACTGTAGATACTCTGAAGTTAGTATCATTTAAAGCTCTCACCACATAATTTACTTTTCCTTGTAATTCCTTTAAAGCTCTTTCTTGAATGGGATGATTTGGAGTTACAATATATATATAATTATATTTTGTATCACTATAAATTCCATTTTCCAAAGCAGAAAATTCATTGTACAATTCCTCTTTGTATTTTTTAAGGAAATCACTTGATTCATTATTATCCATTTTTTTGTCTATAAATTCTTTGTAATGTTTGAAATCTTGCTTTTTATTACTACGAGCATATTTAATAGGAAAATTCAGACCAAAGCTATATGATATTAGTACATTTTCAAATTGTTTTATATCATCTTCAGACAATAATGCTACATCAGTCGTTGAAATTTTTAATATCACAGAATAACCATATTTACTTTTTATTATTGTATTGTTCAAAACTTCCTGAATTCCTATAATTTCATCCATGAGCTTTATCTTTTTATCTTGTTTCATTTTCTTAACAGTCTTTTGATCTATCAAATCATATGTTGTTGTCTTTTGTTTAAAATCCATAGAAACCTCCTATTCATTAGATTATTCATAATGTTTTATTACTTTTTTTCTAAATAAATACTTAACTCTAAGTAGTACATATGAATCTAAATACAATCCATTTATTCTTACAAAGCTGAATGTACCAGATATCGCCAACATAAAAGCTTCAAATAAAAATACCATTAAAATATTTAGAAAATTTATTGTTGTTACTCCATTTTCTAAGTAATTAACGAATAGTTGTGGTCTTTGTATTATTATCATAAAAAAACCAACTGGAACAGCGAACCAGATGGCTTGACGTAAAGATAACTTTCCACCAATTATTTTATCTTCAAAGCTTAAATCGAAAGGTATTTGAAAATTAGTCATATAAACCTCCTTTACAAAAAATAAAAGGCTTAAAGCATGAGCTTTAAACCTTTTACTAATTTACTTCATAAATGAACCAGTTAAGAATCCTACAGCTGATGCTGCAAATCCTATTACAGCTATACCACCAGCTATATTCATTATCTTAGACATAGATTCTTGTCTTTGTTCTTGACGCTTAGATACCATTAATGAAATTCCTGCTATACATAAACTTACAAGTGCAGTAACAGCACCACCTACTTGTGCTATTTTTTGAATTGTAGGAATAATTTGATCTCCTATTGATTCTGCTGAAGATGATGGAATCCCAGATAGACCTGGAACTAAGAATAGATTTACAATTCTATTGCTACTAACTAAATATAACCCAGTTAACATTGTGATAACTCCACCAAACTGAATAAATTTATGTTTAAATAATATATTTTTATTTTCAGTTAACTCTGTTGAATCTAGTAAGACATCTTGTTTTAAAAATAATTCTTTTATTCTATTTATTGTCATTTTATTACTTCCTTTCTAACCCTTCAAAATTAGCGTCGCCAAGTATCCAATCATTGGAAAATATACACCTGTTAAAATAACACCTATTATTGTGAACTTAATATTTTGTAATACTTCTACTCTTTCATCTGATCTATTCAAAGTCATTAATTTAATTCCTGCATAACATAAACCAGTTACAGCTAAGACTAAAGCAATAACAGTAACTGGGCTTTTAGCAACTGATAAAAATAAATTTGTAAATTTTAAAGCATCAGCTCTTACTTCTAACAATTAAATCACCACCCTACATGTTTTCAATCAAATCATCTACAGAACATTTATAAATTGATATAACTTTTTCTTTAGTAAACATTTCATTTGGCTTAGTATCAAGAAAAACAACCTCATTTGGTTTTGCATTAACTAATTGTGCTACAGTATAACCTAAGAATTTTATATTTTTAGCAATAATGAAAATAGTTTTTATTTTAACATCACCATTTTCATCTTTAACTAGTTTTTTAGCTTCTTTGACCATTAACATCTATGTAAATATACCTCTTTTTCTAGTTTTTTCAGTTATAATCCACCTTTCCCAATATGAGAGAACCATCCTATTATTTGGAATCTCATAGAAAATAAAACTATCGCTAAAAATATACATCCCATACTTGCTGCCGCCTTAACAGCAAACTTTGATTTAAGCACTGTTGCACATAAAATAAATATAACAAGAACTATAAGAAAAGCAATTACAGCTATATTGTAAAAACTGCCTGATACAAGTGCATCAACTTCCCCCACAGCACCATTTATTTTATTTGTCATTTCCTCTGTAGATACATCAGGAATATTGCTAAGTCCAGTTGTTAGAAAAAGGATTATATTGTGCATTAAACCACCTCCTTTTGTTTTAACTTCTCTTTTAACTTGGCCAATGCTTTCTTTCTTACATAACTTATTTTATTTAAATTTATTTTTAGTTTCTGCTCTATTTCTTTATAATTCTTTTTTTCAATATAAAGATAAAATATTACTTCTTTTTCAAGCTCATCTAACTCTGACATGGCCCATTTAAGTTCCAAATGAGTTATTCTCATATCAAATTCATTAGTATTTATTAAATTTGAACAAATTGATTTGTTCATTAAACTATATGACTTTTTTAAACAATTATCTTTTTCTAGAACTCCTCGTGAATTTTTTCTAACAATTTTTTTATATTTTTTTTTAGGGATGTAACAATCTACTGTTAAAACCCTAAATTGTTCAAATATCTCACTTTCAATATACTTTCTCGCATATGTTAAGATATTTGCTTCTTTTTTAATATCATATCTATTTATAGCAGTTATGAACCCTATTATTGCTGAATTAAATATGTCCTCCACATAAGAGTCCTTAATTGTATATTTAGATATCATTTTATAAATATATTTTTGATTATTACTTATTAGTTTTTCAAGACAGCTTTTATCTCCAGCTTTATATCCCATAATAAGTTCTCTATTTTTATCTATCATAAATAAAATCTATATTTAATTTTTTGTTCTTGGAGATAAACTTATTTTTAGATTTTTTGCTGTCTATATCTTTATAACATGCTTTTTTTTTCATCACATCTTTCACCTCCATTCTCACAAAAAAATAGACACTTATTAAGGTGTCTATTTTTATTTCTATCATTCAGTTAATATTATACTAGGTAATTAATCTGCAAAATTTTTTTCATAAGTTTTATATTCCATCATGTCTGTAGTCAATTTTATCCGAATTGGCAAATCTTTTGTAGCCATTTCTTTTGTTTCTTTATTAAGAACTAAAAATATATCTTTATTTTTATTTGCCTTTACTTCATAATGATTTATGTTCATCATCACGATAGAACTATTTGTAGTCCTTTGTTTTACTGACATATTGATAGCATTAATTTTTTGATCTCTTTCTAATTTAGCCATTATAGCTATTTCTTCACTTCTTTTTTCATTATAAGATTTAGCTGATTTCTTATAAATTTTATTTCTCTCTTTTTTTCTATTTTGACTTTCTTCTCTTCTTCTTTGTATTTCAGAATTATATTTTTCTTCATTTTTGTATAATATCTTTTTTATTGTATCAAAATCTAGATTTAACATACCTTGGATATCTGATATGCTCATTTTGTATTCAAAAAAGAACATATTAACTTTATCATATAATTTGCTTTTTATTTTAGGTTCATAGTCCTTAATATAATTACTTATTGTTTTCTCACTTACATTAAACTTTTTTGCCATCTCACTAATTCTTACTTTACCATATTCAGATTTTTTGATGTAGTAATTAATTATTTCCGACTTTTTAACTTTAATATCTTTAAGGTAATTATTTATAGTTTTTTCACTCATATTGAACTTATTCGCCATTTCACTAATTTTTACCCTTCTATGATGTGACTCTTCTATATAATAATTAATTATTTCTTCTTTACTTACTTTATAGTTTCTAATATAATTGTTTATAGTTTTTTCACTTATATTAAACTTATTTGCCATTTCACTAATTTTTACTTTTCTTTTTTTAGATTCTGACAAATAATATGCAATTACTTCTGTTTTTTCCGTTTTTTCTACTTTTCTCAAAAATATACTCCCCAATTTTTTGACATAGCTTTTCCCTTATGTATAAAATATCACATATTAAAACTAAAAAAAACAATCAAAATTTTATAAAAGTGAAAAATATATCTTTTACTAGCAATAAATAGAGTAAACTATCTTTTTTTTATGAAATTTCCAAATAAATTTTATAAATTTCATCAATCTGTTCAAAGATTTCTGTTAGTAATGACTTTAATCTATGTCTACTTATATCCATTTCATAACAAATATATTTTGCTGGTGGTTCTTCTTTTATTTCTTCCATGTATGTAAGTAATTCTTTTAATCTTGGTGATAATGATAATTTTAATTTTATGTATCTTTCTTGAATATTGAATACAGATACTATTTTTTTTTGTTCTTCTATTATATTATTTTCTGGATTTAATAAATTAGTATGTTCAATGCCTATTGATTTACTGATATTTTTATAATATCCTATACGATCAACTCTTATTTTAACAAAATATGATATATCATTTTGAAATGAACAAATAGTAAATGTTTCTTTTATCATTTCAGCTATACCATCATTTTTATCTTTACAATCTTCTTCATCTTCATATTTCCTTTGGTTTGACTTCAAATTTATATTATCTAATCTTTTCTTTTCCCTCTCATTTGAATTCTTTCTAGAGTTGCCCTTTTCTGTAGTGCTTTTTTGAATGTCAGCTGTTTTCATCATGATACTCTCTCCCCCCAATTTCAATTAATTCATTTGATAATAACCTCAATTATGTACATAAATATCTTCTTTTCAAGTAGCCATTTCACAATTTTGGGTGACTTGATTTTATCGTAATTAAAGATAAAAATTTATTTAAACAGTACTTTTATAACTAAATTATTGATTTATATTTTAATTGTAATTGAAATTATTATATTTCAAACTATTATTGATTTTATATTATATTTTTTGTTTGTTTTTTAAGGAAAAAGTTCAAATTTTTTTTGATGTGAGCTATATTTTTATCGCAAAGTAGCCATTTATTGTGAAATGGCTACTTTTTAATTTCCAAAAAATGCAATTTTTAATGCATCTTATGAGCATATTCTATAACATTAATAAGAGTTTTTCAAACAATATTTTCATAAAACAAAAAAAAGACTATATTAACTATAATCTTTTCTTTGTTTTATGAAAACATTTTTATCTTCTATATACTTTTAATACTTCTTCTGAAAGACCTTCTGTTATTTCATTCTTTTTCTCATATTCAGGCTCTTTCCCTAATTCTTTTACACTATCACTAGAAGATTCAATGCTCTTTTTATCATATTCATTTGATAATACCTCTCCTGGAATATCTTCTGTTGCTTCATTCTTTTTCTCACACTCAGGTTCTTTTTCTAATTTTTCTATATTCTCACTAAAAGATTCAATATCTTTTTTATCATATTCATTTGATACTTTATTTTGATTATTAGTTTTAGAAGTGGTACCATCAACTATCATCTTAGCCATGTCACTAACTGAATTTTTCACAATATTTTCAAGTGTTTCTTTTATACTAGCATTATTTATCATTGCTTCTGCTTTAAGTAAAGAATGTGTCTGAGGATCTATATAAACTAGTTTTGTTTTTTTTACTTCCGAATTATTTTTTGACATTTTTATCTCCTAAAAAATTATTTGTTTAAAGAAGCCAATCTATCATTCTTTAAAACTTGCCATAAGGCTGAATTTACAAGATTATACAATCCCTTAGACTCTAAAGTAACTGCATACTTCTCATCAATATACAATAATTTTATCCCAGCTCTTTCACATAATCTTTTTAATCTTCTTTCCAATATATTTTTCATTAATATACTTCCACCACCATAGACAACAATTATATCAATTTCATTATTTACTCTTTCTAGTTCTGTTTTTGCTTTATTATAAATTGCGTCTGTTTGTGGATCTAAGTGAAATTCAAGAATTTCTAAAGCATCTTCATAATATCTGTGCTTTTTATCTCTAATTATTTCACTAAACTTTTGTCTAGAACAATTGGTCATGCCTTTTAACTCTATAAATTCATCCAAAGAATTGTCAATCGCTATTCCTAGACCATTATTAGAACCTCTTATATAATTAGGTTCATATGCAATACCTTTAGTAATTGGATATTCTGTAGTTCCTTCACCTATTGAAATATGTAACACTCTATGAGTTTTGAAATATTCTTTATTTAATTTTTCTTCATTTACATCATTATATGATTTAAATATACTATCATCCATTTCACTAAGAGCAAATGATGCTGTCACACCTTCTGGTATAGCATGTACAAAATCAAAATTTAATTTAACTTCAATGGATTTTTTAGGTGTAACTACCTTGACAATACTTTTATCATTCATAAATCTGTTTTCAAATAACTCTGCTACTTTATTATTATATTGACCTATTGGCAAAGAGCATCCCATTTCTATATTAACATTAATTTCATCATCCAAAACGCCTTCTTTATAGGCCTTTTTTACTGCAAATCCTGCAATATGAGCTAAAGTACTTATAAATACAACATCATTATTTGCTTTATCATTATCTAATCCAATCTCAATACTTTTTATTCTTTCTCCACTTTTAAGAGCATAATTTCCAACAAAAAAAATACCTGGACTTACTTCATCAGAAAGCACTTCAACAATTAAATTATCACTTATATTTTCTATCATATATTTTTCATCAATAGATTCTAAATTTGGTTTTTTTCTTACCTTTGATATTACACTAGGTTGGCATATTTGTTCAATATCACTTCCACTTGAATCTGATATCACTATATCATGTTCACTATTCCCAGTATCATTTCCAACTTTTAAATTTATTGTTTTTACCATTGTTTTTGCTTTAGTATCTAGAATCTCAACTTTATCCATCTTTAAATCTCCTTTTAAATAAATATTCTTTATATAGTAATTATATTATAGAAAATCTATGAATTCAATGTAAATTATGTAAATATATAAATTACATAATTTTATATATTTACATAATACTATATAATTACATATAATTCTCTAATTTCTTTCATCTTTCATGTGATTTTCTGTTTAAAGTACATAACTGTAAGTCAAATTTCAATATGCAAACTATATATTAACATAAAATTAATTAAAATATATATTCAATTAATTTTATGTTAATTATGTAAATTATATATTTTATGTTTTCTATGTAAATTATGTTTTTGTAAATATAAAAACAGAGTATAGATTGAATATTAACATTCAACCTATACTCTGTTTTTATACTCATGGTATAGCAAATCATCTATACCCTTTAGATTTTTATTTTTTTTATATTTTTCCTTCCAAGACTTATATACAAAAGATATATTATTTTCATTAAATTTTTTACATAATTCAATCATGCTTCTTTTAACATTAATATTGTCATATAAATCCATGTCAAAACAAATTATAGCTACGGGATTTCCCAAACTTTTAATCATCCTTACAACTTCACTATGTCCTATGGACACACCTGGAATTGCTATAATAGACTTATTACTAAAGAAATTAGTTATATCAGCTTTAAGTGGTCCTTCTGTAATGATTATTGAGTTGTCATTATTACTTCCTTTTATATAATGGATTGCTGCAATAGCTTTTGTTCCATCTTGATATTTATATGATGAGAAATATTTATATCTTGATTTTAGATTTTTATTTGATATAAGTTCTTCATCATCCATTCTTATTTGTAGGGATATAATTCTTCCATCAAGATTTCCAATTGGAATTAAAAATCCTTTTTTAGATACAAAATTCCATTTGCCAAATTTATCATTATAGAAACCTGGAACACCTTTTAAATCAAATCCTAAATTGATTAAGTTTTTGCAAATTCTTATTCTTTCTTTATATTTAATATCTATTGTTCTATACAAGTTCTTTTTTATAATAAAATCATTTAACCCTCTATTTTTTAGATTGTTAAAATGTTTATCCTCTAGTATAAGTGAATCTAAAAATACTCTATATATAGAATCTAGATAATTTACATCTTTAATATCACAAGAATTACCTTTTTTTTGTACCTTTTCAATTATTTTTTTGCTGACATTTAGTCTCTCTCTTGAAATATCATTAATTAATTCTATATATGCTTCCTTAGTAGTTATACCCTTTGATTTAGCATATAAAGAAACTGAACTGCCATAACTCCCACATTTATAACATTTATAAAAATTTCTAAATTCCTTATTTTCTATAGTCAAGTACATATGTCCACTTCTATCATCACAAAATGGACAATGTGCCAATACTCTAGAGCTATCAATTGTTTTAATTAATTCAATATCACATTTTAATGCAACATTAATAATATTTAATTTTTCTTCATTATCAAAATAATCCATATTAAATTAATCCTCCAATCTGAAGAAGGGATATTATAAATATCCCTTTTAATATTTTATTTAGCAACAGGAAGTATAATAGCTTTATTGCTATCATCCTCTATTAATATCGGAAATGTACTGTTATCACTGTATTTTACAGTAATATATTCAGAGTTCATATTTTCAAGAGCATCTGAAAGATAATTTAATGATAGATTAACCTCTAAGCATTCATCAACTCCTACTATCTCAATCTCATCAGTTATATAAATTGAAGTTTCATTTGAATCCATTTCTATACCTAAACTACTTTTTCCAATAGATAATTTAATTGAATTTTTATCACCTATTTTACATCTTTTTATTGATTTAGTAAAAGCTTCTCGCTTTATTTTAAATTGAAAACTAAATTTCATACTTGCCAACATACGTTCAATATCAATATAGTTTTCTGCTAAAATATCAATACCTATAACAATACCATTTTCAAATGCAAATATAATTTTATTATCACATACACCTAGTACTGCACAATCATCATCTTTACTTATTACATCACCTAGAACTTTTTTATCTAATAGAAATGAGCCTTTCTTTATTTTCTCATTACATACATAATTAATTTCATCAATAGCTATTCTATAAGAGTCTGTAGCTATTATTCTTATTTTCCCTATATCTGGATTTACTTCAAAATAAACACATTCTAGTGCTGGCCTAGTATCTTTAGATGCCGCTGCATATCTAACATTTTTTACTTTATTTAAGTTTTTTACAGTTAAACAATAATTGATTTCTGGTTCGTCAATGTCTATGATACTTTGCTTTGTCTCAGCTAGACTCACTTTAAATTCTCCAGATTTTATATTAATTTTATTTTTCTTGGTTTTTTCAATAGTTACATCTTTAGGGCATTTTTGCAAAATATCTAGGGCTTGTTTATCAAAAATATAAAATTCTCCTTCTATAGGATTTTCAATTTCTTTAATCTCTGCTTCAAAATATATATTTTTTTTCCCTACACTCTTTACTATTGCTTTATAATCTTCAATTTGTAGTTGAACATATTCTCCAAATTTACTAGCTTGTACAAGTATTTGCTTTATATCTTCTCTTTTTATTATCATTTTTTATCTCCTTTGGTTTTATTTAATTCATTAGAACATTTATAGCACAAGGTTCTACCATATTTTGAATTTGTTATTTTTTCTGTTTTTTCATCAACATGTACATTACATGCTGAACAGAACTCGCTATTTTTAGTATCATTTACATTATTTTTTATATAATCACCTGAATTTTTATTAGGCGAATTATTCCATCTACCAATAGTTCCATAATCAGAATTATTTTCAATTAACCTTTTGCTAAATGCCTTTCTATTTTCAAGAAAAATGGGGAACATACTATTTTCCCATAAAGGTATATATTTATTTACCATTTCAATCATTTCATTAATTTCTTCAGTCTGTAAAACAAAGTAGTTTTGTTTTAATTCAGAATAAGTTTCTTTAATTATGCCTTTGTAACTGTTCTTAGGGTCTTTTAACTTTCCTTTTCCAATAGATATACTAATTGTCCAATAATATTTACCTTCTTTCTGATTGTCTTTGTTACAAGATACACTAAAATTTCTTATTTCTTTATATCCATCTTCAAAGCTTGTATATTTATTTATCTTCGTCTTTTTATATTTAGGTTTAGTATTTGTATTTACACAATTCTTCCCAAAACCTTCTGGACCATCTTTTAATAAATTGCTGAATTCTTTCCATTCATTAACATTAAAACAGAACTTTAGTTTTGTATTACTATTGTTTTTTGAATCATTTATTATCATTGTTATTCTAGATACCTTTGAATGTAATATAGCTTTTAAAATACCTATTTCATTATAAAAATCATTTACACTTAAATCATCTTCTACAGCAAATACCTTTGTATCACGACCAGATTTAAATATTTGTTTTATGTTGCTTGACATAACATATGTCCCCCTTTTTTTAACTGATTAAAACAGTTTATTTTTTATTTACTAAAAATTAGCTTAAATTTTTCTTATCTTTAATATGGGTCAAAACTTTTATTTTTTTGAAAAATTCCAAAAAATAAAAACATCACTAGGAACCAATTAGTTTTAGTGATGTTTTTAATTAAGTAATACGTTTATTGAAAATAATACTAAAGTAATACTTTAGTGTTGCTCTTAATAAATATCATTAATTTATTTTTAAAGACTTATAGCTACATGATTCTCATTAATACTATAGCTCCTAATATCTTTACTTTCCAAAAATTCTTTTAAAACAATATTTATTATTTTCTTGTCTTCATCAGTTATATAAAAAATAGGACTATTTTGTATATAAGGTAATATTACTTTATTTATGTTGTTTTTATTTATATTGTTCAAAATTGAAAAAAGCTCTATTCTTATATTACTAAACTTCATAATATCTCACTCCTCTAGTTAGTTATTTCTTTTATTAAAATACTTGGTTCTCTATTTTTTATCTTTTTCCCATATTCTTCAGAGTTTTTAGGAATATACAATATTACTTTTTCTTTAGCTCTAGTTAATGCTACATAAAAAAGCCTTCTTGCTGATTCCAAACTTTCATTTTTTCTAGGAAAATTTTCTTCATATAAGTTTGGAATTATCACTACATCAAATTCTAATCCCTTTGAAGAATGAATAGTTAATAAGTTTACATTATTATTGTTTTCTTTTAAACACTCTTGTCCTCCCTTTGTATTTTCATAACAAAGATATTCAATAAATCCAATATTTTTTTGTTTAATAACAGTACTATTTGAGATCCATTTTTTTATTTTATTTTTTAAAACAATATCTTCTATTTTGAATAACTTCTTAGCTAATTCGTATGCTCTTATTGCTGTGGATGTTTTTATACAATTATTTAGTTTTTCAAAGTTTAAAATTTCTTCCGATTTATTATCAAATTTAATACTTTCAAATATGCTTATACTTTCCTTCAATGCTCTTATTTTTTGTTCTTCTGAAGGTTTCAATATACTTTCAGCTAACAAATCATTTTGTGGATTTGATGCTAAAGTTAAGATATTAAGAAGCCTACTATTACTATTTTCTTTAATCGAGCTATTAAATTCTATACCATAATTAATAAAGACCTTGGATAATTTTTTTATTTCCATATTAGTTCTACATAATATTGCTATGTTTTTATCATCAATACCATAAACATGCTTACAAATTTGAGAAGTTATCTTTATATTTTGTATTTCTTGATTATCAGTAGTAACAATTTCAATATCTTCGCCATTTTTAAACCCTACCATTTCTTTTTTTATTTGATTTAAATTAAGTGATATTATTTTATTTGCTGAATTTATTATTTGATTTGTATTTCTGTAGTTCTTTACTAATCTTATAACCTCTGCACCATATTTTTTTTCAAAATTTAATATATATTCTACCTTTGAATTATTCCATTCATAAATTGCTTGTGAATCATCTCCAACAACATATAAATTATTTGGTGATATTTTATCTATGATTTCTATTTGTATATCATTTGAATCTTGATATTCATCTACAAGAATATACTTCATTTCATCTCTAACTTCTGATGCAATATTTTCATCATTTAGAAGTTCAGAGCATAATGGAAGTATTAAGTCTATATCAAGTAATTTATATCTTTTTAGGGTAAATAAATATTCTTTTAATGCTAAAGATATACTTCTATTTTTATTTTGAATATCATAATTTTTTATTGCATTAATCAAAATATCACTTTTATTTATTTGAAATCTCTTAGTTATATTTTGGATTAAATTCTTTTTTTCAATCTCTGAAATCATAGTATATCCTTTAAAGTTACCATATTTTTTTAAGATATAAGTTGAAAACATATGAAATGTATTTACAAATACCTTTTCTCCATTTTCTGATTCATTCATAATTCTTTTTTTCATTTCATTAGAAGCATACCTTGTAAATGTTATACAAAATATATTTCTATAGCTAATCCTTTTTTTCATTAAATAAGAAACTCTTTTACTGATAGTTTTTGTTTTACCAGATCCTGCTCCTGCTATTACAAGTACATGAGTACTATTTGTTTTTATAGCTTTAAGTTGTTCCTCATTAACACCTAATAAGTTCATATAAAACCTCCATTTAATTTTACTGATATACAGCTATTTTTATTTTCAATAAATATGGGGCAAATAAATATTTTATTTGAAAAAATAATTAAATATTTTCAAATAAAATGCTAAATTGCCCCATATTAAGTATTATTAAATTTTAGATAAATTGGAGGAATAGAAATGAATTTAAGAAAAATAAAAGACAAGAAACTAGTATTAATTATATTTTTATCATCCTTTGTTGTACTTATATTATTAGTTTTTTATTTTATGATTTTCAATAACCCTAAAAAAGCTGAGTATAATATATCTGAGAATATAAAAAACTCAACAAAGAGAGATGAAAATTATGGCAAAGAAAACAAAGAACTAGATGAACCCCAAAATGAAAATGAATTAGATGAAATTTTTTACACTAGGTTCCCAAGGATTGAAATTCCTAAAATAGTTAATGATAAAACTCAAAACCATATATACATATATAGTTTATCTTTATCTTCTAACTTTTATATAACATATAAAAATTTTAAAGATATACAGAGTACAAAAGAATCAATTGATAGTTATAGAATTTTACTTGACACTTGTATTGCATCTTGTAAGTCCAATTTAGATGCTTTAAATGATATAAGAAAACTTGTTGTAGGTGATAATAAAGAACTAGTTAATCAGCTAATCAAAGATTATGATAGTTATATAAGTTATTTACAATCTCAAAGAAATTATATTGATAACAATATAATAAAAGGTAAAAATTCGAATCTAGATTTTCTTGGAAAGTTTTATGAGTTTGAAGAATTCAAAGATATAGTATCAAAGGTCCAAAGAAATCTGCCTTCACCAAATAATGATACTGCCAAAGCATTTCAAGAATATGAAGAATATAATCTCTCAAAAAATATATAAAATATTACAAAAGTATTGTTTTTGTAATATTTTATTAAAACATAGATATATACCACTTTATAATAATATAGTGAAAAATAGTTATTGAACATAAAAAATCTGATAAATTAAAATTTGATAAACAAATATATAAGATATTACGAAAGTATTATTTTTGTAATATCTTATTAAAGCGTAGATGCATACTAACATTTATAATAATATAGGGTTTAATAGTCCTGAACAGAAAAGAATTTGATAAGTTTAAGAATTTATAATCAATCAAAAATATCTTTAAGATTATAATATCTTAAAAAATTAATTTAAATTAAAATAAATCCCTCCTATAAAAATAAAAGGGATTTATTTTAATGCATTTATATACTCTGGTAAAGATCCTATTATACTATTTAACAAACATCTTTGTTTTTCTGTATTTTCATAAAAAGATACATCAAAATAGTCCTTCCCCATGACATAATCTTTTATTATAAATTGATTCATTTTTATTTCATTAAATGCTAGTTCCAAATACGTCATATTAGTTTTAAGAGTTTTTTTACTATCAATATGAACTTCATATTTAAGATTATCAATAAAAAATCTATACGTTTTATTTTGTAAATCTTCTCCACATCTAATCAAATAATTTCTTCTACCTTCAAGAAAATATGCTAAATTTATAGATTGCTCTAATTTTAATTTCTTTAATTCATTTTCATACATCAGGTCAGTTGAAACTCTATCAAATTCTGGAGGAACTGCCCTTATTACCTTTACAATCTCTCTATTACTTTCAGTTGTTATAATATCTACTGATGTAAAGAAATTAAAAGTTCCTTTTCTTTTAATTTTACCACCTTTTTCAACACTCTTATCAACTGTATAATATGGAAGTTTCAGTAGGCGTTCTCTAATATCATCATAATTCTTCTTAGCCCTTGCTAATCCTAAGAACTTTAATAGATCAACCAAATAAAATGTTGCTGTATCTAAATTAAAAATTCGTTCAATATAAATAATAATTGCTAAGTCTTTTTTATCCAGTGATATTTTAGGCATAGCTTTTTTCTCAGTTTCACTATTAGATAATTCTGTTCTAAAATTTTCTATATCTGATCCATTTTTTTCTTTAAAATCAAATGAGAACTTGTACAATAAATTTAATTGAACACCTTTATGATCTTTAGCATTATATTCATTTGATACATATGAATTATCATCTGTCTTAACTATTTCAAGATTTTTAATTTTTCTTGGCCTAATGGTTGGTAAAAATATGCCTGGTGCTATATATGCAGGTGTAGTAAGAACAATTTTATTAATATCATATTCGTATTGTGCTTTAAGTATCTCTGTTATACATAAAAGTAAATCATGTGAAAAAGCAGATTTTATTTTAGAATCTGACATTTCAAATAAATATGGAAAATCTGATATGTTATAAAAACTATCAAATGCCCAATTTCTTAGTGTTGTTTCTCTCATTTCTATTAATTGTTCTGGAGAGTCTAAATCAATACTTTTTATTTTCCCTTGATTTTTAAGATATTCATCCCTAATAGACAGATATTCTCTTTTCAGTAATTTAGGTTCACCTTTATTACTATTCATGGAATCTAATGCCATTTTTACCCAATTATTCTTTATTCTCCAACTAGACGTTATCTCTTGAGACCTTAATTTTTTTGTTTTTCTAGGAGTTGTTAAATAATTTAATTTAGATAAAATAGTTGATGATAAAAAATCTTCAAAAATAGGTCTCACATTTTCTATAGTATCATGCTCTTTTATCATATATACTTCAAAAAACCTTTGTGTGATAAATTTAAATTTTTCTTGTTCATAAATAGCATGTATTATTAAATTCAAAAAATTTTGTTGTTCTTTTTCGCTAAATTCAAGTTTTTCATCTAACTTTTCATACAACATTTTATCACCCCCTTCAGATATTATAATACATTAATTTATTGTTTAATAAAACATATATTTAATACATTATGTACATTATTTAAAAATTATATAGTAATATTAAACATTTTACATTGTATAAAAATCATATTATTAATTTTACTTTTGATAATTAGTTAAGAGAACAATATAACCTATTAATCTCTCTTATATATATTTTTACATTTAAAAAGACAATGAAACCTGCGAACCTTTCTTATATACTTAACATTAGTCTATATATAGTTGCTACTTTTTTTATATTCAAAAAGACAATGAAATCTGCGAACCTTTCTTATATACTTAACATTAGTCTATATATAGTTGCTACTTTTTTTATATTCAAAAAGACAATGGAATCTGCAAACCTTTCTTATACATTTAACATTAGTCTATATATAGTTGCTACTTTTTTATATCCAAAAAGACAATGGAATCTGCGAACCTTTCTTATATATACAATATTAGTATAAATATAACCACTACTTTTATATTCAAAAAAGACAATGAAATCTGCGAACCTTTCTTACACATTTAACATTAGTACCTATATAATTATTGCTTTTCATATAAAAAAAGACAATGAAATCTGTGAACCTTTCTTATATCTCTAATATAAAAATATCTTTATCCATCAATTTGTAAACATAAAAATCGACAAAATTTAGAAATATTATTATTTTAATATATATTTACATATAAAAAGACAATAGAATCTGCGAACCTTTCCATTTTAATAGAATCTTATTTATTAAAAAGACAATAGAATCTGCGAACCTTTCTATTTTTCAATGTTTTCAGGCAGTAAAAAATGTCGAAAAATTTTTTCACCTTAATCATATCTTTGCAAATTTATAACCAAACAGTTGAAAATGCTGCTTCACACCAAAAAGACAATGAAATCTGCGAACCTTTTTTTATATTAGTAATTTCAATGCTTCTACTAGAAAGACAATAGAATCTGCGAACCTTTCTTATGTAGACTTTTATTTATATTTTATGTAATATATGCTTATATTTTATTATGTATGTAAAATAAAACATGAAAGGAGGTAAAAAATGACTAATAAGCTATTATTTGAAGATTTAAAACCAAATACTAGAATCTCTAAATTAAAAATAAAAAAAGTAATATCTATTTTTAAAAATAAAATAGATATAGTTAAAATAAATGATGGATATTATGAACTTGAAAAAGAAAATGGTCTATTGAAAAATGATTCCATACAAATTATATCTGTTACTAAATCTTTAATAAAACAATATTTACTGTATCATTTTTTGCCTTATAATAAATGTTTTGTTAGAAAACATGTAAGCTATAAAGATATAGCTACGTTATGTGGAATATCAGTTCCAACAGCTAGAAGAAATCAAAATTTACTTTCTATTTTAGGATTAGCATACTTTACACCTTCTTCTAATGGCTATGGAAAATTTGATATAGTAATATGTGATGAATATAAAAATCATTTTAAAAAGAAAAATGGTGGTGGTGGGTATATAACATTAACTACTGATGATCTAGCTAATTTTTTGGATATAAATTGTATTAATGAGTTAAAGGTTGAGCTAAAAAAATTGCTATGGATTGATGCAGCTAAAAAAAGTAGAGGTAAAAAAATTGTGTTTAATAAAGAAAATTTAGTAAATACTTTACCTGAGTATATAAAAAAATCAAGCAAGTTAATTAATAATATTATATATAGTAAAAATTCTAGATTTAAACCTTTAGGAAATCGATTAGATATTACTAATTATAAATCCAAATCTGAATTTAATAAAAATTTCAGAGATTCAACTCAAAAAAGAATATTAAATTTATTTAATAATGGAAATTTCTCATTTAGTTCTAATTACTCTGATACATTATTAAGATTTAAGTTTAAAAAACCTTTATTAGATACAAATATAAAACTTGAATCTGAAAAAACTCTTATTGTAAATGAATTAGTTAATCTTTCTATCGAATTTGGATTTAAAAAAGTATTAATTGCTTTAAATTATATGTTTGATAACACTTATTATGAAGATAACATAAATATTAATAATATACATAATCCTGGTGGATTTGTAAGGTCTTTTATAACAAAATCAATTTTGAATATTGGTAGTTTATACTAAAATAAAATATATTAATTAGGGGTAATAAAAGTCCATTACTCTTAATTTACTATGCAAAAAAAAGATACATTTAATTAGATAAATTCATTATCTAATTAAATGTATCTTTTTTTTTACATATTTTATCCACATTTTATTATAAAAGAAAGTTTTTTATTAATAGTTTAATATTTTTTTTTAACAATAACAAAAAATATTATTAACATAATTATATTTTTTTTATTTATGAATTTATGTATACATTGATAATACTATAATACATGTATATTACGTTTTTGCTAATTAATGTTTTAATTAAATGTCTTAACTAAATGTTTTAATAAAGCTTTTTAATATAGATTACTATAATTTTCTCTAATTAAACATAAAGTCTACTTTTTATATGTTAATGATGCTAAAATATATATAAATTACTAATACGTTACAACTGTAAAATATATTGGATATTACAAAAGTATTATTTTTATAATATCTTATTAAAATATAGATATATACTAACTTTATAATAATATAGGGGGAAATATTCATTGAATAGAAAAGAATTTGATAAATTAACAATTAATGAACAAATAAATTACTTCAATCAAAAAATGTCTTTGGGATTATCTAAAGCAGAAGTATGTAGAAATTTAAGTTTACCATCATCAACTTGGCGAGATCGTATAAAAAAAGCTGGATATGAATTAGATCAAGTAAATAAATGTTACAATAAAATTAATTCTAGTAACAAAGAAAATCCTTCTTACTATAGTAATACTTCAGTAATACCACATGATTCTATAAGTATTAATTCTAGTGAATCTATGAGTCCGATATATGAAATAAAAAAATTAGAGAAAGATCTAAGAGAGCTTATTGAAAATAAAGAAGATATTTTTAAAGCTATTGAATTTTTTAAAAAAGCTGAAGAAGAGAAAAATATAGTAGATGTCATACAATTTAAAATAAATACTGAAAATCTAACTGGTGATATATTAGTTAAATCTTTTAAAATATATTCAGATGTATATAATAAATTTCTAGAGTTCACTGAAAAAAATAAAAGTTTCAAAAAACAGGACATACTTACACAATTCATATTGGATGGAATTCAACGATATAGCCGATAAAATTTCTATTGACTTAATTATTCTAATTTTGTAGTATTAAATTAGAATATATCCTGATAGGAGGTAAGTCAACCTATGATGAATAAAATGATACAAAAAATACCACCAGCAGAACTAAAAGTAATGAAATTTATTTGGAAAAAAAATGATGATGTAACTTCTAAAGAAGTCATTGAAGCAATGCAAAATGAATATGATTGGAAACAGACAACTACGCTAACACTTCTATCAAGGCTTGTTAAAAGAAAATTTTTATCAACTGAAAAAATTGATAGATACACACATTATAAAATTATAATTGAATATAGAGAATACTTAAACTATGTAACAAAAGATTTTGTAAGTAACATGCATAATAATTCAGTAGAAAGTGTATTTCTTTCATTATATGAAGATAATATCTTAAGTAAAGAAGAATTTGAATATCTTATAGAAATAGCAAATAATTTTGATAAATAAATTTGGAAATAAGACTATTGTATCCAGTTCAATGTTCAATTTTAATAATATAGATTATGCAATGCCACTAAAAGATATATAAAAACTTTATAAATAAAAATGTAAAAAAATAGGTTAAATTCCTAAAAATTCTGATAAAATAGAGATATCTATCATATTCTACAAATATGTAATAGAATAATAATATTTTTAGGAGGACATTATGTTAAAGAAGTTAAAGAAAACACTAGCAGTAATTTGCTGCTCAATGCTTGTATTTACAAATACAGCTTTTGCAGAAACAGAAACACAAGGAGGTGAAAATACATCTGAAAATAAAATAATTAAATTTGAAGTAGATGCATACAAATATATATATAAAGATGCTCCACAAGACATAAAAGATAATTATGATGAGAAATGTAAGGCATTAAATATAACACCTGAACCTGATGCAGAAATTTTTGTACCAGTAAATTCAAATTTACTTAAGTCAGATGATTATGATATAGGAGTTTATTCACATTTTAATGGTGCTTATGACGCTGAGAAAGCAACGATTAAAATCTCAGGAGATAGCAATTATACTATAAGCACAAGAATTACTGTTGGATATGGATACACAACAAGGGGTAATAATGTACATTGTGCTCAACTTATGTTATGTGCTGTTAAATATACAGTACAAGTAGATTCAATATTTGGGGATGATACATATAATGCAGTAAAAAAATTTCAAAGAGCATATTCACTAACTTCTGATGGAATTGTTGGATATAATACATATGATAGATTGGCGAATCTTTTACGCATGTAATTTTACAATTTATATTTAAAGATAAAATTAAATGTTTTTTAAGGGCTTTAAAGCCACCCATAAGAGTGGCTTTTTTTTATTGCATAAATATTCATTACTTTAAATAAAAATGGTATAAAGTGTATTTAAATGGATAATCATGGTATCTATTCTATACATATAGTCCACTAAAATCTTTACAATCTATTTCTCTAGAATCCTTATTACTTTTTGATTCATCATAGTCTGTCCAATTGTAAGGATCTAACTGATTATTATTTTGATTGAAATTATTTCCCTGGTTATAAGGATTATTATTACTTTGATTATAAGGATTATCATTTTGACTATAACGATTATCTTGATTATTATTATTTTGATTATAACTATTTCTTTGGTTATAAGAGCTATTATTTTGATTGTAATGATTATCTTGATTATACAGATTATCATTTTGACTATAACGATTATCTTGATTGTTGTTATTCTGATTATAACTATTTTCTTGATTATAAGAATTATTACTTTGACTATAATGATTACCTTGATTATACGGATTATCATTTTGACTATGACGATTATCTTGATTATACGGATTATCATTTTGACTATGACGATTATCTTGATTATTGTTATTCTGATTATAGCCATTTCCTTGGTCATAAGAATTATTACTTTGACTATAATGATTACCTTGATTATTGTTACTCTGATTATAACCATTTCCTTGATTATAAGAATTACTATTTGGGTTATATCTAGATACCTTTACTCTATTTAAATCATGATTTGTATATTTATTTACTAGAATATTAATTTCTTTGTTTAAAGGATTCTGAGTTAAAGAACCTGATATAGTTATCTCATTTCCTTTACGTGCTGTTTTAGCCATATATAGAGCTAATTTTCCATGAGCTCTTATAGGAAAGAAATAACGTTCTCTTTCTCCTTTAGAGTTTACTGAATTTAAAGCAATAGTGTTAAAATATGATAATGAGCCAGATTCAGAATTTCTAAAAGTTCCATCACTTACTAAATTACCCTCTATGTTAATATTATTAATCATATTAAAATCCCCTTTTTATATATAATTTGATTTTTTATTCTATTACAATTTCAAATTGTGTATTAATATTATTTTTAGAGAATGCACTTATTATTTCTCTCTTTATGTAGTTCTCTGAGGTTTCGAATTCTTTTAAATAATCTATAGCATAGTCATTTTCTTTTTTATTTGTACTAATTGCCACAGAAATTCTTATTATATTTTCATCAAAATCTTCCTTAAATGCTGAGTTATTGATTATATTGGATATGTATACTAGATTTGGATTAGTTTTATTTTTTAAATAGTTAACTATATTTGTTCTTATTTGATCAAGTAAAATATTATTTCCTTTCTCTTCAATATTATTATTTGCTATATTATTATTAATTGAATTAATCTCTATTTCCTCAATTTCTATATCTTCAAGATCATTTGGGAAATCACTATTAATCTGTTTATTTCTATTCAATCTACTTATTTTTATTAGTGTCATTTCAACTAAAATAGATACTTGAGATGTCTTTCTCAATTTACTTTCTGCGTCTTGTAATATATCTATTATCTCAAATATGTTTTCAAAATTTATTTGTTTTGCAAAATACTGTACTTTCTTTATATAATTTTCATTCATAGCAATTATATTTGTATCTGCTCCACATTTAATAAGCATTATATTTCTAAAAGTGGTCATTAAGTCATTAATAAATATTTCTATACTTTTTCCAGATTTAATTATAGTGTAAAATTCCTCTACTGCTTCATCACTTTTTTTATTTATTAATTTCTCTGTTATTTTAAGACAAATTTCATTTGATGCTACACCTAGTAACTCAACTATATCTTCATATGATTTTTTATTTGAACTGATTACTTTTTCTAACAAACTTACTGCATCTCTTAATGCTCCATCTGCTAGTTTAGCTATTAGCATTAAGCTTTTTTCTTCTAAATCACCTTTTTCTAACAAATTAATATGTTTTAATCTAGTTAAAATATCTTCTACAGCTATTCTTCTAAAATCAAATAACTGACATCTTGACCTGATAGTAGCTGGCAATTGGTTCGCATCTGTTGTTGCCAATATAAAAACTACATATGATGGTGGTTCTTCTAAAGTTTTAAGAAAAGCATCAGCTGCCTGTGCAGATAGTCTATGAGCTTCATCTATTATATAAACCTTATATTTTAAGTTAGATGGAGCATATCTAATACTATCAATTATTTCTCTAATATTATCTATACCATTGTTAGAAGCTGCATCCAATTCATATATATCAATTGATGTATTATTTTCTATAGATTTACAATTCTCACATTGTAAACAAGGTTCTCCATCAATAGGACTAAGACAGTTAATTGCTTTGGCTAATATTCTTGCACTTGTAGTTTTGCCACTTCCCTTAGGTCCTTTAAAAATATAACTATTTGTTATATTTCTATTTTTTACTTGATTTAAAAGAATGGAAGGTATATGACCTTGTCCAGTTACTTCTTTAAATAATTTTGGTCTATATCTATTTGCTAATAATGACATTTTATTTTTTCTCCCCTCAGTATTATTTTTACTATTGATTTCTCAAGATTTATTTTATTTTTATTTAAATCATTTTCTAGTAACTCATTTACTGTAAATTCTAAGTCTAATGTACTTCTCTTAGCCTTATCTTCTAAAATTTTAAGTCTAAATTCATGTATATAATTTGCTTTGCCTTTTACTGATTTTTCTCTTTCATATAATATATTTCTTATATTTTTAGGTATACTTTGTATTTGTCTCATTAAATTAAAATGATTCAATAAAGTTAAATTAATACCTATTATGTTCGATGTTTTTGAAATGGTTTTGTATAATTCTATTGCTTTGGTTATGTCTTTACTTTCAATAGCATCTATTAAATCAAATGTATTTTTATTAAATGACTCAGATAAATATTCTTCATAATTCTTAAAATTATTATCTAATGAACTTATTTTTTTTATATCATTTAGAACTACATCCATATTGTCTGAATTAATAAATATATTTGGATTTAAATTTAAATTATGATATAATAAAATTTTTTCAACTTCTGATTTCACTATAGTTAAATATTTTTTTATTTCAATCTTGGAGTCTTGAAATATCTTTACTATAGTTTTATCTCCTTTATCAAAAATATCTTTTGTATAATAAATAGATAAAACTATACAAGTTCTTGATATAGATATAGCTTTAGTAATCACATTTAACTCTTTACTAGAATATTTATTTATATCAATAATCAATACTCTAAAAGAATCTACTATAGGCATTATTTCTATTCTAGATATTAAGTCATTAATATCTATTTTTGTTGTAATTTTTTCAATATTAATATCTTTAAAATTTAAAGCTTTTTCAAGTACTTCAATTTCTTTTTTTACACTGTAATAATTATTTGTAATTAACAACTTACTTTTCATTAACTTTACCCTCCTTGTTTATATTGCTAATAAATACAGCTTATTTTTTTTATCAATAAATGATTAATTTTAGTTTTATATAATATGGTTCTTTTTTGAATTTTTTTTGAATTTTTTTAGGATAAGTATGAAAAATTTAGAAAAGATTTCTTTTAACACTCTTAGAAGAGAATATTTAATGAAAAATAAATGACTATTTTTTAACAATTTTTGTTTTTTTTATATTAAAAATATGCACTTTACTTCATAAAATGAAAGTTAATCATAAAAAACAAAAAGTTTTTTTATGAATTATTGTGTATTAAATAATTATAAAATATATCAAATAAAAGCAAAATATAAAAATAATTGCAAAAAATTACATTATAAAATATAATATAATAAAACAAACAAAAAATAAAAAAAGCCTACATGCGACACGTTTGGTAATGAACGCCAATTCATTTATCAAACTGAAAATTAATAAAAACAAATGACCACAGTATTAATTATCATGTGCAAAGTAGACTTCTTATTTACTTATAATATACGATAATAATATCATATATCATAAATCCTTGCAATACTTTTGATAGTTATTTTACTTATAAAAAAGATGGAAGTTAATGTAAATTAGATGTCTCAGCCTTGATATTAATAATCAAGGCTTTTTTGTATTTTTAAAATACAGTATAAGGAGTAAAAAA
>NZ_CP196997.1:0-120795 GCF_056688955.1 Clostridioides sp. LIBA-6822
ATGAACGCTTTTATAAGGAAAAGAAATAAAAATTATGTAGTGTACCTAGAATTTAGAGATGATGAATCAGGAAAAAGAAAACAAAAGAATATGGGAGCATTTGATAAAAAAAGAGATGCTAACAAACGATTGGCCGAAGTTAAGGATAGTATATATAAAGATAGCTTTCTTATTCCAAATGAAATAACACTATCTGATTTTTTATTAGATTTTCTTGAGAAGTACAAAGATAATGTATCGGCTTCCACATACAATGGTTATATGGCCATTTGTAAAAATCATATTAATCCTTCCATTGGGAGATATCGTCTACAAGAGTTAAGAAATATTCATATACAAAATTATATAGATGATTTAGCTGGTAATTTAAATCCTCAAACGATAAAAGTTCATATAAATGTGTTAAGACTTGCAATAAAGAGAGCCTATAGAATTAAGTTAATAAAAGAAAATATTATAGATGGTATAGAAAGTCCTAGAATTAAAAAATTTAAAAATGAAATTTATGATAAAGAACAGATGCTAAAATTATTAGAAGTAGCTAAAAATACCAACATGGAACTGCCCATCAGTTTGGCTACAGGGCTAGGCTTGAGACTTTCAGAAGTCTTAGGATTGACTTGGGATAGTATTGATTTTGAAGAAAATACAATAACAGTAAGTAAGATAACTAGTAGATTAGATGGTTCTGTTATACTTAAAGAGCCTAAGACTGAAAGCTCAATTAGAAAAATATTCGCACCAGTAGAGCTTATGAATTTACTAAAAGATTATAAATTAGAACAGAATAAGAAATTATTAAGAAGTATTATTAGAAATGAACATAACTTACTATTCTTTGATAGAAAAGGGAATCCAATTGCTGAAGATGTTATGAGTAAGAGATTTAGAAAGTTTTTAGAGAATAATAATTTACCACATATCAGATTCCATGACTTAAGACATTCACATGTTACTTTACTTATAAATTCTAAAGTACCTATAAAAGTTATATCTGAAAGGGTAGGACATTCAAATATTAATACTACTCTTAATGTATATTCTCATGTACTTAAAGAAATGGATAAAGAAGCCTCTGATAGAATATCTGAAAACTTATTCAAAGCTAATTAATAATAAAAATTAAAGGTATAAACATAAAGTAAATTTTTTATAAAGCCTTAAAATGGCATATAGAACGTCATTTTTTTGAATTTGGTTTTTATAAATACCATAACCCAATAAATATAATATATATTAATTAGGTTATGGTAAAAGTGTTTATTTTAGGAGTTCATACTTTTTATTTAAAAACTCTAATATCAATTTTATATTATATCTTTTTATATTGTCAAAATTATCTGTATTTATATTTTCTATATTATTTATTAATTTATTTAATGCTTCAGTAGTATTGCCAAAAAGTTCTTTTATATTATTATCAGAATAATATATTGATATAATAGCTTTTCTAAAACAAGTAAGATTATGATTGTCAGAGCTTTTAATTAAAAATATTATCTTTTCAATGTCTAGTTGCTCCATTATATGTGATGCTTCTTCTATATAATAATATTTTTCTTTATTAGTAATATAATTCAAGAAATCTTCTCCCCAATTAAATTCATCTGATAAACAGAGTCTAAGTTCTTCATTTAAATTTGTATGTTTATATTGAGAGAGATTATTTTGTATATCATTAAGAATATTCTTATATTTATCAAGTAAGTCTTTAGAATCTACATAAGGAAATGATTTGTTTAGATATATCTCTTTTCTTACTTTTAGTGCATTAGCTTTCATAACACTGAAGAATCTTTCTTCATAAGAATTATCAAAACCACAGTCAGTTAAATTTAATATATATCCAACAATTTTAGGATATAAGCTAATTGAATACTTATTTTCCTTTAAATTATTAAAAATTTCCTCTAAACCATCTTTTACAGTTGAATCCTCTAATTCCCACCAAGCGGAATATTTATTAAGTGGGTCATTTGTATCTTTCGCATTTTCAACTATATCATTGTAATAATCTTTGATAGTACTTTCCATATCTAATTTATCTAATATATTAGATATGATATATCCATCAATAAATTTAAATCCCATGATATAATCATTCAGATTTATTTTCTCACTCATACAAATGAACCCATAAGATAGCCCCTTTTCCCATTCAGTCTTATAGATTCCTTTTTTATAATAAATGCAAACTTTAAAGGTGTAATCTAAAATTGCGTCCATAACCGAATTGTATATTTCTTCTTTTATACTAAGCATTTTATTTAAAGTAATTACTTTGGAAATAAAAAATTGATATGTTCTTAAATTAATATGTTCTTTTTCTATTGCCAATTTATTAAAGTCTTGTACTTTACTTAATAAAATTTCTTTTAATTTACTGTCTTCAACATATAACTCAATTAATTGTTTTGTTGTAGATTCAATATCAGGAGTATACTTTATATTTGTTCCAATTAATTTTTCTTTTATTTTTTTATAAGATTCATTACTTTTGATTTCTTTTTCATTTGCAACAATTATAACTTTGACTCCATCATGTTCTACAAAATTATTTATATATCCAAGTACCTCATTGAGATTACAATTACATCTCTCTAAGTCATCAAAAATTAATATGTATTTGCTTAAGTCTAAAATTCCTTCAAACATATCTTTAAAATTTGATATGTCTATTCCTTTGTTTTTTAAAATATCAGCAGCTATTTTAATTCCTGATGTTAATATATTTTTGGTTGTTTTAGTAGATTCCGTATTAATACCTTTTGTCTTATCAAATACATTAATATATATATCATTAGAAATATCTTGATTAGATTTTACTCCATATAAAGATATATATACTACTTTTTTATCACTATAAGACTCTATTTCTTTTATTAAATTAGTTTTTATAAAATATGTTTTACCACTTCCCCAATCTCCATCAATTAGTATGGCGTGATTATAAATTGAGTTATTTATATATTCTTTTATTACTTTGATAATATCATTCTCTGCTAAATGATTTCTTTTATTGGACATTATTCCTCCTATGATAAACATTTTAATATCCTTATTATAACGTAAACAAAAAACATTCATAGAATGCTAAAGGTGATATAATAAAATTTAATATCTAAACTATATGTATATTGAAATAGTTATTTAACTAGAGCATATTTGAAATTCTATATTTCCAATATTTATGATATAATAAACATAGCAAGGAAGACATATTTGAAAACGCTATGAGTGGTGTTTCCATAAGGATTTCCTCCCTTTCTTCCAAGAAAGGAGGTGAAAAGTTATGGAAAATCTAATGATGAGTATTGTAGCCGGTGTTATAGCCAGTTACATTTATGATAAATTAAAAACCACTCGCAGCCGCAAAACTAAGAGTGGTTGGGAACTTAATATTAAGTTCCAAAAAAACAAACATTAATATCTAATTGTTAATGGAAACATCACTCAAAGTTAAGTAAAATATATTTCCTTGCTTTTATTATACCACAAATTAAAAATATTAAAACAAAATTTAATGTAAATAATATTTTAATCTATAGATTTTCTATTTTTAAAAAAACTAACTAAAAGTTGAAACATAACAAATCCAACTGTCGAACCTAAAGCATTTACAGGTATAGATGATATGTTAGCAAAATTATTTAAAGATGACATACCTAGCATTACTATAGAGACTATAGCTAAATAAGAATAACTAGAGAAATTGGTATTGAGATATTTATCTCTAATTCATGTTCTTTCATAATATCATTCCTTTCAACATTGTCATACTTAATCTTATTATATCATTAAATATAATAAATCGTAATGCATAAAATAACTTATTTTTAATTACCTAACATGAGAAAGAGTAGATATAATAGATTTTATATCGTATAAATACTATTCCTTAAATTCCAATTTAAAGACTAGTTAAAATTAGAATTTTAATATGTTTTCTATTTTTGAAACTGTAATATATAATCTTGATATACTTAACTAAAAAATCTGGGTTTTACATATCAAATCGATTTCTTATTTCTCTATCTTTACGCATAGCTTCTTTCATATACTTTAAAACATCAACAAGTATTCTAACTTCATACTCATCACAATCATTAAAAATTTCTTTAGCTTCTCCCTCAAATATAATTTTAGAATTTAATACATTATCACATAACAATTCATCTATCGTAACAGAAAGAGCATTAGCAATATTAACTAACACAGACAAACTTACCTTTGTTTTTCCAGTTTCGATATTGCTCATATGAGATGGGGTTATATCTATTTCCTCAGCAACAGATTCTTGAGTTATCCCATTTTTAATTCTTGCAATTTTGATTCTTTTTCCTAATGCTTTATAATCTACATCCATAATTATACTCTCCTTTCTGTTTTTTATATTGTAACCATTTGCAGAGTATAATATAATAATCTATATACATGAATAATTTATATAGGGCATTTAAGTCTAAAATAATTTTTGCAAATAAGATTGCTAATCTCATAAGAATTTGTCTGTAAGGGAATTAAAAATCTAATTGTTACTTATTTTGAATTAGAAAGGGTTGTTCATATGTTAATACAAAACATACCAAAAGCGGAATTGAAAGTTATGAAGTTTATTTGGCACATAAATGATATAGTAATATCTAAAGAAGTTATCAATGCTATGGAATTTGCATGGGACTGGAAGGCAACGACAACTCTAACACTTTTATCGCGACTAGTTAAAAAGAATTTTTTGGATGCAGAAAAAATAGAGAAATATACTCATTACACAATACTTATAACAGAAAGAGAATATAAAGCATTTGAAACCAAAAGATTTCTAGAAGAAGTACACTCTAATTCTATAGAAAGTTTTATTGGTTCTTTAGAATATTGTTTAATTATTAATGAAAAAACGTAACTTTAATAAAGTAAGATACTAATGAATAGAATTTTACAAACATAGAAAATTTGCATAAAAAGTCATTATGGACAAAAAAATAAAGCCCTCTAAAGAAAACTCAATTAAGAGTAATCCCTAGAGGTCTTATTATTATCTATTTCCTTTTTTCTTATCTTTACATGCCATAATATGACTTCTTTTTAATTTTATAGTCCTATTAAATCTTTAGATTTAGAAATTTTACATTTATCTTCTTTTATATATATCTTAGTTGTATCAGTGGATTCATGATTCAGGATAGTTGAGATATCTTCAAGTGGTAAGTTATTAGCTTTAGCTATAGTTGCAAAACTTCGTCTTAATGAGTGAGGTGCTAAATTATCTATATATATTAATTTACCAGCCTTCTTAGCCCAACTTCTTAATACATCTGATGTAGCTTTATGATATTCTCCACTATACCTAACTAAAAAAACATAATCATTTATTATATTTTCTTCTTCTCTCAGTTTTTTTAGTTTTAATAATAAATCTTTTACTTTATCACTAAAGTAAAAATCTACTATCTTTCCACCTTTTTCCTTGATATTCTCACATACTCTATTATCAAAGTCTATATTTTCCCAAGTCAGATTACTTGTAGCTGTAACTCTACCAGCAGTTGACAAAGCAAAATTTATATAAACTTCTAATTGCAAATCATCTTGTTTTGACAATTTATCTTGTAGTTCTTTAACTTGTTCTATATTTAAAAAATGCTTTTCTACAACAGGTAATCCTTTTTTAGGTCTTTCTATTAGTGATACTGGATTTTCTTTTACGATTCTTTTCCTTCTAAGATGGTCATATAGAGATGAAATGCCTGAGAATATTACTTTGATTCTATTAACATGATTATCTTCAATCCTAAATGAAATATACTCCATTATATCGTCTTCAGTACAATCTTCAATAAGTAAATCACACATTTCATCATGTAGATATCTAGACCATGTATTTAAATCACACCTATATACATAGATAGTTTTTTCGCTTAATCCAGCTATTTTCTTAGCTTGAAGAAATCCTTTTATTAATTTCTCATTATTTTTGTTTATATCTCCATCTATTTTAATTCTTTTACTTCTCTTTTCAAATGTTGTCAATATCTCACTTCCTTAAAAAGACTAGAAAAATTAATCTCTAGTCTTTAATCTATCTTTTATTTCTGTTATGTCTGTTTCAACTCTTTCAAGTCTACTATTATTAGTGTTTAATGCTTCTGCAAATTTATCTAATTTATCATCAAATTTATCTATTGTATTACCAAATAAAGTTCTTTGTTCCTTAATTTCTCTTGAAAAATAAACCCTTTCTTTTTTTCTATCATCTTGTTCCAGTTGTCTATTTTTTTCTAAATATCTGCCAAACCATAATATTACTATTGTTAATAGTATAGCTGTATATCCATATTGGCTTAATAATTCAATCATTTCTTTAGATAACATCTATTTTTCCTTTTTATTTTGTACTTGTATTTGACTTATGCCTATAGACGCTCCCCAGCATAAAATACCTTCAAAGATAGCTTCTATTGACAACTCATTCATAAATAAACAACTACTTATTATTGCTATAATCAATAATGTAAAAGGTATATATTTATTTTTAATATTTGATTCTTTTATAAAAGTCCCCAATATGTAAAGACCCCCTATTAGCATTATCAAATTCTGAGGTATAAACTGCATTATATCCATATAACTTCCTCCTATCCAAGAATGTCACTTAATTCTTTTACTTTAATTTTTACTTGCTCTAATTTCATATCATTATTTTCCATTTTCACTGAATTTATCTTATTGCATATATTTATTATGTTTTGACCATAGCCCATATCTGGACACCATTTACCAGATAAACTCTCAACTGTCTTAGCTTCTCCATGCAAATATGGAAAATGTCTAGGATCTAATGTAACTCCATTAACTTTGTATTCATTTTTACCAACTAATTCGTTATATTTTGGATAACTTTTAGCTCCAGCATATAGGGCTAGATGGTCTATAAATGCTGACACTCCATCTTCCCAACAACTAAATCTTGTATGAGCTGATGGGTCTAAATCTCCACCACCTTTATTCCCTTTGAGTCCACATACATTGCAATATGAAGGACTTAAAACTCTACTAAAATTAAAATATCCAGTTTCTACAAATGCTTGAGCAATTGCAATAACTGGATTTACACCTTTTTTCTCTGCTTCTTTGTATATTATTGGTACTATAGCCTTACATAAATAGTGTGGTGGATTAGAGTTATTATTTAATGTATCTAAATATGCAAAGACTTGTTCTAGTGTTGCTATCGGCTTATCTAATATATCCAATTTTAATACCTCCTACTTACCTATAAAATCTAATACTTTATGAAGTGTAGCCCATCTATCATCGCCTTGTAACTTAGTGAATCTTTCACTAGTCTTAATTTTGTCACTGGCTGAACCTATTACATAAAGGTTTTGACAATGACCAGGTATGTAATTTTTTAACTCACATACATAGACTTCATCAGATTTATAATTTATGGCCATTACATTGGATATAGCTTTATCAACTTCTCCTTCATAAACTATTGTATATTTCATTTTTTCCTCCTGCGTTCTATTTATAGATTTATTAAATATTCCTTCGGCAATATCTATGGCCATATCTTTAGCATTATAATTTTTAGTATCATCTGTATCTACAAAGCAACATTCAATTAAAAGTGATTTTGTTTTTGTTCTTCTTAAAAATGCTAGAGTTTTCTTTTCTTTGACACCTCTGTTTTTAAAAGCTTTATCCCCTTTAGCATGGTAAGTTTTTGTTATTTGTTCACAAATTCTTGAAGCTATTTCAACAGTTTCTTTGTCATTTAAGTTATAAACTAAAACTTCTACACCTCTACCTCCACCTGAGTTAAAATGAACACTTACATTTAAATCCGAGTTATATGAATTACATTTAGCTATAATTTTATTCAATATATCACTCTGAGAAGTTCCATCATTACAAGTACAATCATATACTTTATACTCTTTTTGAGTTAAAGATATTAGATATTTTAGTACATTTCTTGCCTCTGTAGATTCTTTTATATTACCTACTGCTCCAGAGCCGACCTTATAATCTGGATTATGACCTGCATGGATTGTTAATGTTTTTATGTTCAAAATCACCACTCCTTTCAATAAATAAAAAGGCTGAGATTAGTCAGCCCTCTAAATTTAAACATAAAAAAAGAACCTATATTGTTGGCTCTACTACTGTTCCTTCTTTATTTAATAAAGTCGTTAACTCTGTGTACTCACTTTCTTTTATCCTATTCATAGCATAAAATACATCCAACTTAGTTTGTAATTCCTCTTTAGTATCAAAGTTCTTTTGCTCAATCATTCTTTTTAAAATATTATACATATTCTTTCCTCCAAGTTTTTATAATTTTATAACACATTGTTTGTGTTAAGTTCTAACATAGCTATTCTATAAGCATTATCTATTAAAAGATTGTCTTGCTCCTTTTGATTTTCTATTAAAACTATGATTTTATTTGCATTTATTTCTTCAATTGATGGTTCTGAATTAGGTGGATTCTTTTGTAATTCTAGCCATTCGTTATAAGACTGTTCACCTGTCTTAATTAGCTCTCCTTCTTTGTTTATTAAAGGAGTCCATAATTGTCCATTACCTGTAATAAAAAAATTGTCAATTTCTATGTTGTCAATTTCTTCTTTTGAGAAATTATGCTCTTTTATTATTTTAAATTTCATTTTATTCATACTTTAGACCTCCAAATTTACAACAACACTAATTAAAATTCCTTTATTCGTAATATCATGACCTGGAGTTAACATTAGTATAGTATTATTTACACAAGCTATCCCTACAGTGTCAACTTGTTCACAAGAAGAATTCATAACTGGACAAGAATAGTTTTGTCTTGATATTCCTAAAGGTAATTTAATTATTGCTTCTTCTAAAACAGTAGATGATGTATTTTTTGTTATAATCATGTTTATAAATAAATACTTTTCTACCTTTGTAATAGTAGCTGATTGCCACACTTTATCCCATCCATTTATAAATTTAAAATCAATATTACTTTCAGTTTTAATTATTGATGTAATGTCTTTTAAATTCTCTCTAATAACTTCTATATGGCTACCTAAATTTTGTGTCCTTTCAAAACTAATATTTGGTATCGCAATGCCTGAGTTACAAATAAATTTAGTTTGATTATCATATTGCTCCAAATTTAGTAGACTAAGTTTAATTTCTCTTGGTGTTTCTAATTCATAAATTATTTTCAAAGGATTTTTCTTTAATTTTTCTTTAAAGTCAGCAATGTTAAAAGGAGATATTGAAGTATCTACTATATCTATTACACCTATTCCATTTTCTGTTGATATAGATAATGCTGATTCAGTTTGAACATTATATATATAGTCTACATGAGATTGCTTGTATAAGTTAGTTACAAACTTAGACATATCTAATCTTAATACAGATATGTCTAAATTTAATCTAAACTCATACATTCCATGAACTTCTATCCAATTTTCATTACCATTAAAAACTATTTCTTCACATCTTTGTATTAGTTTATATGAACCATTTTTGTAGACTATTTCATCTCTTATTCCATTTGGTAAGCTTCTTAATGTATAAGGAATTTTCTTTTTATCATATTTATTTCCTTTAGTTATAATTGTTTTATTACCATCATCATGCAAATCTTTTATTATAGTAACTCTTAGATACTTTGCATTTTTAGGGCTTCTAGCAACATAAAAGATATCTTTATCTCCTATTATTCTTTCATTTAATGGTGTTGGAATAAAACTTTTATTTATATCATACCAACAAATATTTCTACTACAATTATAAAAAGTATACTCTGTATTTGCTTCTATTTCTATATAGTCTAATGTATATTTATGATTACTAGCATCAGAAATAAGTTCCTCTCCATTAAGATATTGTAAAATATAATTATCTTTAAAATTGGCATTCTTATTAAAGATATTAATTCCACTATATGGATAACTTAAAAGTTCTATTTTATCTCTTTGTCCAACACTTAACAGTTCATTAGAGTAATCTATATTAACATCTGTATAATCTCCTTCTAATATGGTAATTTTTAAACTTACTTCATAACCAGATGTAAGTGTATCATTATCTAGAACACTTCTTAAGACAATATTACAATCACTTAAGTCTGATATTGTTGTAAATTTATATCTGAATTTACCAATTACTCCTCCTAGTATAGCTATATTTGTCAGGTTAGGAATAAATACGGAATTTTCTTCACCTAAACTATGAATATATATTCCACTTGTACTAGGTAAGGTGTTTTTATCAACATCAACTATTATTGTATATACAGTATTTGGTTTATATAAAGTATAATTGATTGTAAAAAAATTAGAATATCTTATATCATTTTCTGTTAGTATATTTATTTTTCCATCTAAGAAAGTTGATTTCCATAAAGAAAAATCTGAATTAGTTTTTCCCCATAAATTAATTAGTGTCTTACCATGTATATTAAAATTAGTCAAATATCCCTTCTTACTGTTTTCTATAGTACATTCTCCTGTATCTGTCGCATAAGGAATATTAGGTATTTCTTTTAAATTTTCTATATCTTCAAGCCTTTTATTTGTATCAACTGGTAAATTTAATATTTTTCGTCTAGCTTCTTCATTTAGCAAATTATATTCTCCTTTCCTATTAAATTAAAAAAGAAATTCTTAAGATCTCCCTTTTAGTCTAATATATAGCTTCCATTAAAAATTATCCTAGTACTATTTTTATTAACTATTGCTATTTTTATATATCCCTCTGGTCTTATTTCCAAAGAGCCTAAACTCTCCCCACTATCAAATATTTGTATTGGTGCAATCTTACTTGGTGTAAACTCTTTAGGTAAATAAACAATTATTGTACCTGCTGTAAATAGACCATCTTTAATTACAGAAGAAATTTGAACAATATTGCCTATTTTACTTAACATTAACCCTTGATGTATATCATATGCTTTTTTCCATCCATTTAACAACTTATCAGATAATTCTATGGTTTTACTATAAGTATATATATTTTCTAAAGTGTTAATTTTACTTTTTAAAATTTCTATATTGTTACCAAAATTTTGAGTTACTTCAAAACTTACTTTTGGTATTATACTTCCTGTAGATAACAAAAATTTTGTTTTACCTTTAAAATTTTGCATACTTAAATTCACAAGTTCAATCTCCTGTGGTTTTTCTAATGGACATATAACTGTAATATTATTACTTTTTAACCAAGTTTTAAATGTCTCTAAACTATCAGCTTTTGTCTTAGCTATTCTTATCATTGTTTCATATCCTGCATTTCCACCATTTGAGATACATTCGTAGTCGCAATTTGCAAGAATATTTGCTGACACAGGCTTGAATTTATCTGAATTTAATATGCATGTGTCTTCATTAGAATTTATTATTCCTTTAGAAGTTGCAAATACTATTGTATTTGTTTTTTCTATATTTGTGTGGATTCCCCAATTTTCATTTCCATTTAAAGTAATTTCTTCACATTTTTGTATTAATCTATAGCTATTTTCGAAAACTATTTCATCTTTGATTGAATTAGATAAACTTCTTAATGCATAAGGTATTATCTTCTTATCATATTTATATTTTTCATATCCCTTAATTTCACCAATATTAAGCATAACTTTTATATCTGGAGAATATCCAATTGAATTAGTACCAATAAAAAAATTTATGTATTTAGTGTTTTCACTAGCAATAAAAGAGAAAGCATTTGTAATAGCTGTGCTTTTTATACATTTTTTATTTTCATCGTACTCAAATATTTTCCCTGTTGCATCTAAATCATAGTTAATTGAATATTTTTCATTTCCATCTACCATTATAAAATTCTTGTTAGAAGTAGCACTATTATCAGCATAAAAACTTCCATCATCTATATAGCTACCATTTCTAAATTCACCATTAAATAAGTTTCCATCACTTTTATAAGATAAAAGCTCTGTATTATCTCCTTGGCCAACACTTTGTAACCCTTCAAAATAAAAAATATCTTCACTAGTATAATCTCCTTCTAAAATCATTACAGACTTAGTAAACTCTTGTTTATCTGCATCAGTTTCTCCCCATCCTTTTATACTATGAGCAATACAAAGACAATTAGTATCAGTTATATCTATGTCTATAGTGTATAAAGTTCTACTATTAGGATTCATCTGAAACTTAATTGTATTGTCATGGAAATAATATATCTCTTTATTACTTAAATTAATAAAAGTGTATTGCTTTTCTTTTTCAATGTACTTGAATGGATTTAAATATCGTAAACCTTCTGTTGCAGTTATATTATTTGGATTAGCTAAGTTAACCAATGTTTTTCCTTCTATATTGAAATTAGTTAGATAACCTTTTTGGCTACTTTCTATTGTATATTCCCCTGTATCAGTAGTACATCTTATATTGTCAACTTTCTTGAGGTTTTCTATATCATCAATTTTATTTTTTAAAACTTTCAATAATGCTTCTATCTTTATAGAGGAATAAGTTGTTGCTTCAGTACTTCTATTATCATCAATAGTTGCTGAAATCATATTTGTTGCTGAATTTCCATTTATAACTATACATTCTAGTTCATTGTTTGATTCATTAAAAATTTTTATACTATTATCATCTAAAATTTGATATGAACAAAATACATTATTATTAGTAGTTTTATCTATTAAATTTATAAGTACTTTTTTAGTTACAAGATTATGTTCAATTATAGTTGTATATGCATTTTCTTCTAGTGTCCAATCACTTGTTGAAATATCTTTAGATACAGCTACATTAGTGCCATTTTGTATTACTTTCTCTAAATCTTCTTTACTTGCTTTCTTACTAAGTTCTAGATTAATGTTATCTTGCTCTTTATCCAATTTATTAATATTTTTTACTACATATTCATTTAACAATCCATCACCTACTTTTTTATTTAGAGGACTACATTTATATGTAGCCCTCAGTTTCTTTCAATAAAAAAAGAACTATGCCATATAGTTCTCACTTATTATTTCTTTATATTCCTTCGCTGTTATCTTTTCTTTAAGTACTGCATTTTTAACCATTTCTTTAGTCCACATGTTATTATTATAATAGTATTTTATTTTTTCAAATCCTAACATTATATTAATCCTCCCATCATTAGTGCATAGTTTATATTAGAATTTTCTAATTCTAATTCTTTGACTTTCTTTAGAGCTTCTTGTTCTGGTGTCAATGGTATTTCTACATACTCATATGTAATCTCTTTTGTTGCCTTATCTACATACATAATAGATGCAAACCCTTCCTTATGTTCAGCTTCAATTAATGTATCAATTAGAACACCATTCAATTCCAATTCTTGAGCTGATTTTCCTAAGCCATTAACTTTATCAAATGGCATATTATGTATTAAATTCACTTTATAAATGTTACCTTCCTTATGTTCCAATCCTGTTAAGTATTTTTGCATTCTATTTCCTCCTAAAATTAGTTATAATAAGCTACTTTTTGTAATACATGTGTATTTTTCAATTTACTTATAGTATTAAGATTATAAGTTATAACAATATTATTAGATGAATCTAATAATATTGATTTAATTGACTTAGTAAAAGATGTTGATTTCCATATCTCAACACCATTATGGGCTATTTTTCTTATTGTACTATCAGATCCTCCACTATAAATATTAAACTCTGAATCTACACATACAGAGTTTACAGAATCAGTGTGACCTGAAAACTTCCATATCTCAACACCATTAGAAGATATTTTTCTTATTGTTTTATCATTACTAGCACTATATACATTATATTTAGAATCTACACACACTGAATTTACAGAATCAGTATGCCCTATAAATTTCCATATTTCAACACCATCAGAAGATATTTTTCTTACTGTTTTATCATTGCTAGCACTATACACATTATCATGTAAATCAACTGTAACTACAGTAATATGATCAGTATGTCCTGTAAATGTCCAGAGTGACTTCATGAATGTATCGTCTCTTTCTAATGATGTTTTTATAATAGTATTATCATAACTACCACTTATTAAATTATTACTATTATCAATTGCTAGACTAATAATGATATCTGAATGTAAAGGCAATTCATTAGAAACAACATCAGGATCAGATAAAAACATTAGATTGCTGATGCCTCCACAGTACACTAAACCGTCATTATTAGTACATACTGAATATATACCTAAACTAAATAAAAAATTATATTTCCAGATAAGATCACCTGAAGGTGATGTTTTAATTACTGATCTATCAAATCCATCACAATTTATTATATTATCATTGAAATCTATACATGTCGACATGATTATGTCAACATCAAGATTAGTTGTCCATATATTATCAGGATAAGGAAATACTTCTTCTACAAGAGTTCTTAATTTAGTTACCTTATGTATCTCGCTTTGGTTATCTTTTGTAACTAAAATACCTAAATTTTGTTGAAATTTTCTTATAGTATTATCATATCCACCACTGTAAACATTACTATTAGAGTCTATAGAAATACATTTGACATAATCAGTATGACCCTCAAACTCCCATATTTTTGTGCCAATTGAAGATATTTTCCTTATAATTTTATCTCTGCCTCCAATATAGGCTGAGCCTTCAGAATCTGTATTGACTGTAAATATATTGCTAGTATTTTCATTATATTTCCATATCTCAGTTCCATTTGAAGATATTTTTCTTATAGATTTATCATAACTACCACTATAAATATTACTATCTAAATCTACACATACTGAATACACTGAACTTGTATGACCTGTAAATTTCCATATTTCTATACCGTTAGAAGATATCTTTCTTACAGTATTATCATAACTACCACTATAAATATTGTTATCTAAATCTGTACATACAGAAAAGACATAACTTGTATGACCTGTGAACTTCCATATCTCAGCACTACTGGAAGATATTTTTCTTATTGTATAGTCATCGCTGGCACTATAGACATTTCCATTTAAATCTACGCATACACCTTTAACATACCCTGTATGGCCAGTAAATTTCCATATTTCTATACCACTTTGAGATATTTTTCTTACTGTGTAATCATCACTGGCACTATAGATATTATTTTGTTTATCAACACATATGGATTCTACTGATAGTGTATGGCCTGTGAACGTCCATATCTCAGTACCACTTGAAGATATTTTTCTTATTGTTCTATCATGACTACAACTAATTATAGTATTATTTAGATCTACACATACTGAATATACTCCACCTGTATGGCCTGTAAATTCCCAAACTTCTTCAACATCATCAGGCATATTTGGCATTTGTTTTATACTACTAATATTACTTGCCATAGTTTGAAATGTATCACTACTATTAGTTGGTACTTTTTTGTCAGTAATAGCAGTAGCGATTAATTCTTTCCCATTACTGACAGATTGAAAAAGCTCATCTAGTGCTCCCTCTACATTGTTACTTGTAAAATTATTAGCAACATCCTCTATAGTTATTTTATTAGCTGTATTTTCTATGGTATCTACTAAATTTTTTATTTTTTTTGATGAATATGTTGTAGTCTCAGATTCTTCTGCATCATTAATAGTTGTTTTTTTATTAAGTTGTGAATTAGTGTCGCTAGGTACATTTTTTAATTTCTTTACCACATCTTCATTTAACAAAATTTATCACCTTCTTTTTTTATTTAAAAGACTACATTTATGTATAGTCCTTAGTTTCTTTCAATAAAAAAAGAACTATATAATATAGTTCTTACTAAGTCTTTCTTGATTACGACAATATATCTTAGCTTTCTATATAATTTCCGTTCTTATAAACTTTCCCATTTAGATTCAACAATCAAATCTAAATAATCCTTAAATTTATTTTGTATTTACTTTATAGGATTACTAACAGAGGATTGATATTTTTTATGTATTTTAAAAGGTATCAATAAATTCATTTATATTACATCCATATTTTTCAAACATATAAATAATGTAAAATGTTTTTTGATCATAATATTCTTAAAATAAATTTTTATCTTGCATAGTATTTTTAAATATACATAATAACCATATGTTTTATATTATCACTGAGATAAATTTATCATTTAGAATTATATATTCATGCTAAAATAACTAATTTTTTACATGTACACTAACCTAGAAGTAAATTTATTATCAGAGTATGAAGAAGAATAACTAACCATGAAAAGAAAAATTCCTGCAACTGACCCAATCCCCTTAAATCCTCCTGTTATTGGTACAGAATTGGAAAATAAGGCACCAGCATCACAATAATATTTATCACTTGCTCCATTGTCAGATGATTTTATTGTAAATCCACAATGATTAGTAGCTTGAACTCTACTGATAGAACCACCTAATTCTTGATTTGCACCACGACCTCGATTTATATATCCAGTTCCCTTATCATTAAATATTGAATTATCACTTATCATCATGTTTAAATCATTATCACTATAAAACCCATCTACCCATTGATTATAATTCCCCCACAAATCCTCTATTCCTAAAAATTTAATTTGTTTCTTGCCATTAGACCCATAAATCATTCCATTATAATTTGTTCCTCCTGTAGTCATATACTCCTCTGTTTCATCAGTATATCCAAACCCAAGTTGTAACTGACTATTAAGAGATTTGTACATTATTAAATATAATATTTGTAACATTAACATACAATAATAATTATATTGTTGATACCCAGATCCATTAGCTTGGGCATGTAATCTAAATTCTCCAATAGTTTTTGACACAGTAGGTGTATAGCCAGAAACACTTCTTAATTTGCCATCAATATTATATCCTAAATATGCACCAATATATATTTTTTCTTTTTCAGTAGAACCAACAGTATGAGCCATGCATATATAATTATTATCAATTCTAGCTTCTGATATTCTTATTTCATAACCATTAGTTGTTGTGGTAAACTTCCAATATATTTTTGGAAACTCAATCATTACGTCAACATCTCCAATGACATCACTTCCATCTAAATATTTAGAAAAATTTTGTGGATTAATATATTTGTATAACTTTCCAGACTTAAAACCACAAGGTTTTATATCTTTAAAAGGGTATATATTTGACCATCCTCCATAACCAGTTGAATTGGCAGGTATTACTCCCTGAGAACTTTCAATGTAAGTCACACAAGTTAATGGATTACTGTTACCTTCATCAATTTTAACTCCATATATCTCTGCTTTTGGTATAGTTATTGTGAATGGATTAGATAATACTATTTTATCACCATCACTTACTTCTATGTAACAAGTATAGCTGGTATTATGACTTAGTCCATTTCCTATATAAGTAAAATTATTGTCATTATTACTAGGATTAATAGAAATAAAATCATTATCTCCTATTTTAAGTCTATGGATTAATGTATCTTTATCTTCATCTGTACAAGTATAATTCAGTGTATAAGAGCCTCCTACTTTAATATTTGATACAGTTATATTACTTAATATAGGAGGATGGTTAAGTTTTACTAATTTATTTATATTTTCAGCTATTTTTTGAAAAGTATCATCTTTGCTAGTATTAATACCCTTGTCGGTAATGGCACTAGCAATTAGGTTTTTCCCATTATCGACATTTTGAAAAAGTTCTTTTAATGCTCCCTCTACATCCTCACTTGAAAAAAAATTATCTGTATCTTTTATGCTTATTTTCTCTGCTATAGTTTCTATATTATTTAAATTTATTTTTACCTCATTTACTGCATTTACAAGACTTGTTTTATCTGTTGTTTTAAGTAGAGTTGTATCTCCTATTTTATCATTCAACTCTCCTTTAGTATTATCTATATTTGTATTAACTTTTATAATTTCATCATTAGTGCTATTAGGTACATTCTTTAACTTTTTTATTATTTCTTCATTTAACAATTCATCACCTTCTTCTTTAAGTTAGAGAGTCACATTAGTAACTCTCTATTTTAAGCATAAAAAAAGAACTCTTAAAGTTCTATGATAATGGAATTTCTAGTGCTTCACACATTTTTCTTACTTCTTCTCTGTATTTTACAGGTACTTGGTCAATTGTTTTTAAACCTCTTTCTATTAGTCCTACATAAATTGCTGCCATACTGCTTCCTCCTTCATTTGATTTTATATTTTTTAATGACATAGTAGATGCTTCTGATTGACTGCCTAGTACCATTTCACATATTTCAGCAGTTGCCAACATTAAATCCGTAATGTCATTATCTTGAGTTCTTTGACTTGTATTTATATCATTAAATTTAATATCATTTTTTGTTTTATTTTTAATATCATATATTTTCCTTTTATCTATTTTTAACATTCTTACCTCCTACTGTTGTTTAGTTTTCTTGGAATTGTAATGGATCATAACTTAGTAATATTGAAGGTCTTTTTATAGATGTCCATTTATCACCTTTTTCAACTATTATCTTTGGTTGTACCATAGACATATTTGATTCTTCAAATTCATAGATTTCTTGGTATCCAGAGTCAACTTTTTTGATTTCTTTTAATATGGTGTCTTTAAAAAGTCCAGTTTTATTTGTTCTTACTTGAACTTTTATATTGTTTAATAATATGGATATGGTATCTTCACATTGTAATTCATTTTCTAATCCTCTATCTAATATAATTATGACATCATCTATATCTTGATTTATAACATCTGATATTTTATAAATTTTATTGTTTATTAAAACTGAACTTCCAATAATATTCTCATTACCTGTTGACTCTTTGTATATAAACATAGTATCGTATAGATTTTCATATTTAGAATAAGCTTTAAACATTATTCTATTGCTACCTACTTTTAATTTGTCTTTTGGAATGTTGAATATAATTGAATCAACACTTGTTTTAGATAGTGTTTCTATGGATTCTCCATTTATAATCATTTCTACTTTTGTTATATCATTATTTACGTCTTGTATATTTACCCTAACAGAATTTAATGTTTTATCTACTAATTCTATATTAGTATCTTCTGATGAAATTCTTGATATTATATATAAAGTATCATCAGTGGATAACATCTCAACTATATTATCTATTTCATCTAATGGAATTGCTGAAAAACTAGATATATAATTTAATGTATCATCTATATAGAAGGAAGGTTTATTTTTACCAGAAACTTGTAAGTTGTTGTTATTATCAATATAAAATATATTTTTATCATCTATTTGTTTTAATATTTTTATATTATCAGCTATCTTAACAAATACTTTATATAAAACATTAATAGTATCTAATCCTAATCCAAAACAACTATTAACATTTACTCCTTGTGCATATAAAGTATTATTTTCTAATAAAGCAAGAACATAATTATTTGTAATATAAATATTCTTTATATTTTCTATAGTGCTTACAGTTTGAATTGTATTTACAGTTTCGTTATGACCAATACCTAATTCATAATTTGTATTTTTGCCTATACATTTTAATTTGTTATCTATGGAATCTATATAAAATGTGAAATTATTTCCACATGCGATATGTTTGACATTACTAATATCTAGCTTGATAAATTCATTATAACTTTTTATGGTTAATTCTTTAAATAGTTCCCCATATTCGTTAGAGCCACAACCATATACTTCGCCATTTTTTAATAAAACAATAACATGAGTCTTAGATAAAGATACTTCTTTTATATTATCAAAAGGTAAAGATATGTATTTGTATCCTATATATGTATTACCAAATATACTTGAATAGTCTATGTCTGTGTCTGTAGGAATAATTATTTTATTATTAATTAATATATAATTATATGTCTGTTTTATATCAACAATATCCCCACTTATAAAAGTAGATGATAATGCATTATAAATATAAGGGCTAGCTGTATTATCTAAATTATTATTACGACCATAATATGTATTACCTATTCCTAATTGTCCATAGTAATTTCTTCCACAAACTTCATAATTATTTGTATTTTTTTGAATATAAATACTATCATAAGAAGCAAATAGAGATTTTACATCTGTAGATACTTGAACATAACTAGTTTGATAATTGTTTGAATTTCCTTGACTTAATTGTCCATAAGAATTTGAACCACTTCCATATAAAGTATTGTTTATATCTAAACAGTATCCACATGAAGCTGTGCAAAATATATCTTTTATATTTTCTTTTATTTTACTATAAACTGCATTATCATGCATTGAGCCATAATTTTTATGTCCAGCTGTATAAAGCATATTGTCAAAGGTTAAAAATAATGTAGCATTATCATTACACATAACTTTATTTACATTTTGTAATGATAATTCTGTAAAACTTTTAATATTTCCAGTAATATTTTGCCCTAAGCATTTATAATTATTTTGTCCTGAAACAAAGCAAGTATTATTTGTCGTTATTAAGAATGTGTTACAATCAGTTAAATATACATCTCTAATATTTTCTTTTACCAGAGTTAGAGTAGTATATTGAATTTCATTGGATGCACCTAATTGACCTACATTATTATATCCACACATATAAATACTATTACTAACAATATCTCTTTTTATTGCCAATACATAATTAGCACAATAAATGTCTTTTATTGCATTAGTATCAATTAAAGTAAATATATTTCTTTGAGTTATATCACCTAAACCAAGTTCTCCATGATAATTATAGCCACATCCATATGCTAATTCATTTTCAAATAATAAGTAGCTATCAAACTGAGAAAGAACTATTTTTTTTATATTGGATTTAATATTTTTAATGTCAACTTGAGTAAAAATATTTCTATCAACAGTATCATTTAATCCTAATTGTCCATATTTGTTGTATCCACAACTATATATTGTGTTATCATTTTTTACTATAAAAGTAGTAGAACCGCTAGTAATAACATCTTTTACATTATCAATGGGAACTTTAGTAAATTCATATTTATTTATAGTATCACCGAGACCTAATTGCCCATAACCATTGAAACCACATGAATATACTGTTCCATCTTTTTTCAATATAAATGTTACTGATAATTTTGCTTCTATTTTTTTTATTTCGTCCATAGTAATATAAGAATTATATTGGTCAGTGATATTTACTAATTGTCTTATATGAAGACCAGAGTTATCACCAAGCCCAAATTTATTACTAGTATTTTGTCCAATACAATATATATTATTATTTGTATCTATTATAATTGCACTATTATTTTCGCTACTTATAATTTCTTTTACATTTCTAACTGGATATGACTCTGGAAATTCTAAGTTTTTATCTTTAGTATAATTAAGTAATTTTAATTCATTCGATGTTGTATAATATAAAACAAAATTTTCTATACCAATTGCATAACGAACACTACTTATAGTCTGTGAACTGTAACCAGTATTATTTACATTTCCAAAATATGCATAAGAGTCTTTTATTTTTAATAAAGAATTATAGTTATTAACGAATCCTACAGATTCTACATATGTATTATAATTATTATAATCAGCATAAAAATAATAAGTACTGACTGTAGAACTAGTATCATTTTTTCTATGACTACCAAAACGATAATAAGAAGCTCCATTAAATGATGTTAAAGAACTTATTCCAGTTGTATACATTCTATTATCCTTACCTATTGCTATGCAACCATTATATGTTGGAATTACATCAATTACTTCAGGAGTACTGGCAGAATTGTACCAATAAAGGTTTGGAACTTTGTAAAATGATGATCTAGTAGAATTATTTCCTAGACCCAATTCTCCATAACTATTAGAGCCTTTTACATAAAGTTCATTGCTATTTAATATAAAATAAATATTATCATTGTAAGTTGCCATTTTTCGAACTATATAAGATGCACTATCTATATTATGCATTTGGTTAGAAAATGTAGAAGTACGATTAATAAGAGTATAACTGTTTTCTCCACAACCAAATACTTTTCCTTCATTAGTTAAAATTAAAGTATAATTATTTTCTATACATATTTGTTTAACATTAATAATGTTATCAACTTTAGTAAATGTATTTCTATTGGATTTATCTCCTAATCCAAGTTGACCATAATTATTTAAACCACATGAATAAACTGTTCCGTCAGTAGTAATTAAAAAAGTAGTTACTCCTGACCTATCTGAATAAATTTCTGATACATTATTTATAGGCACTTTACAAAATAAACTTCTATTTATTTTATCTCCCAAACCTAATTGTCCACTTGTATTTAATCCGCATCCATAAAGTGAGCCATTATTCAACAATATAAACATGTTGTTATTAGTTAATAGTATCTGTTTATAATCATGAAAGTTATCAGATAATTTTATATGTTGTATTTCACAATTATCTTTAGATAACATTATTTTATCTTTATATTTGAATATATTTTTTATATTATCAGTATTATGAAATTTAAATTGTTTAGGACCATATACTATATTTTCATTAAAAAAACATCCTAATTCTCCAAAATAATTTTTCCCACCTAATAATATATTATTATTTGAATCTATTAAAAAACTATGATTACAACAACAAAACACTTCTTTTATATTAGCAGCTATTTTTGTAAATGATGTAATACCTTGTGTACTATAGTTATTAAGTACCATACATTCATTATTACTATTCATACCAGCAGTATAAACATCACCATTATCTTTTAAAATATATGTAAAATTTGTTGAGCAATTAATATCTTTAACATTAGTTTGATTAGACAATGTAAAAACAGAATAATTAGTAGTACTTCCATTTCCATATTCTCCACTATTACCTTTACCTGAAAAATATAATTTATTGTCTGTAGTTAATATACCCACATGATTATTACCAACACTTACTTTCTTTATATTATCAATATTAATTTTAGTAAATTCATTTCTATTAGTATTATCACCTAATCCTAGTTGTCCATAATAATTATAACCACATGAATATATTGTATTATCATTTTTTAATACAATAGTAAAATTATCTTTTGAATAAACATTTTTAACATTATCAATACTAACTTTAGTAAATATATTTTTTTGTGTAGTATCGCCTAATCCTAATTCTCCAAAATTATTTTTTCCACATGAATATAATAAATTATCATTAGTTACTACATAAGAATTATAAGCACTACAAGCAATAGATTTTACATTGTCTATTGGTAATTTAGTAAATTCATAATATTCTTTACTTAAATTAGTATCTCCAGTTCCAATTTGACCATTAGTGTTTAGTCCTGCTCCATATACAAATCCATCATTAGTCAATAGTAAACTATGCTGTGATCCACATGTAATCATTTTAACATTATCTACATTTATTTTAGTAAACATCTTAACATTCTTTTTGTCTTTGCCTAATCCTAATAAATAAATTCCATTATATCCGCAAGCATAAGCATTATTATTCTTATCTAATGCAAATGTTACATTTTGATTTCCACTAAAAAACTTTACAAAATTAAATGAATCATAAGTTTTATCAAATTTTTTTAAATTTATATTATTATTTCCAAAATAATTACCACGTTGATATAATTTAGTTTTCATTGTTTTCAATTTTAAATCCACCTCTTTATCTTATAGTATATTTGTACTTGTCTAAATTAATTTGAGTAGAGTCTTTAGGATACGTTTGATTAACGATGCTATCAATTGAGTTATTATCTAATTCATGAATATATCTAAGTTTATTAGATATAAAAGGAATCTCAATATTTCGGAATGTTACACTTCCATAAATACCACTTATACATTTCCCTATTGTATCTAATTTTAAATCATTCATAGCTATTATATTTTTATTATCTTTTAATGTATCATACCAGTATCCAGCTTCATCTATTGTAGCGTTTTGTTCTAAATCCATTTCTATTGAAAAATCTAACATTTTATTTAGAAGTATAGTATAGTTATTTTTTAATATAGCTAATTCAATAGCTATATCTCCAGTTATATTCCCATTAGAATCTCCAGCTTTCTTATTAATTTCATTTATAGCTTCAAGAATTTTTTTACTTTCAGTTTCTAGTTCGCTAAAGTCTGTATTAACATTTAAATCTCCAATTTCTCCTCTAGATGGTTTACCAGTATCATTTTCACCTATAAACCAATTACCATTTTCTCCGATTAAAGGTGTTATTCCAGTATCACCTTTAATCCCTTTTAGACTATCTATAAATTCTTGGACAGTTTTATCTTTATTTTCAGATACACCTCTCCATGTTTCATATGCAGATTTTCCTTCATTTCCAATATCACCTTTATTTCCTTTAGATGATTTACCAGTATCTTCTCCATTTATAAACCAGTTACCATTTTCTCCTATACTTGGAATAGGTATTATATCTGTATTAATACCTACTATATTTACAGTTGCATTAACAGCAATTTCGTTAAATAATTCAATTGTATTGTTATCTATTATTTTATATGAACATAATAAACTACTTTTTGTATCTTTTTCTACTATACTTACTAGTAAACATTTGGAATCTAAGTTATGTTTTATAGATTTATGATAAAAACCATCTTTTAAAATCCAGTCATTTAAAATAATATCTAAAGTTGTACTATAGATAGAGTCAGGTTGTCTTATTAAATTCCTTAACTCATCTATTGCATCTTTAGTATTAGTGGAATTTAATCCACTAATGACATTATTATATTTTATATCCTCAGCTTGTAATCTTAAAATTTTATTACTATCCAATATTATCTACTCCTTTAACATTTATTTTAGATGTAGAGACTATCATATCTCTTTCCTTTGATGTGATAATTTTATTAGATGACATAGTATTTAAATATTTTTCATCTATATTACCAATCTTCCACATATTAAGTAAAAAGTTATATAATAAGTTCATTTAATTCACCTCCCATCAATTATTTTAATAATACAGCCAACATTGCTTTTTCAATTGCGGAAATTCTATCTTCTAATGCTATATTATTTTCAGCATAAGAATTTGGAATAATTTTTTCAAAGTGATCTTTTTCCTGAATAGTGTATAAATCTTTCTTTTCTTTGTAATTCCCTATAAATTTGAAATCACCTAACTCTAATAAATAATTCCAAAGATCTTCTGCAATATTTATATAATATTTAGGCATATTATTTTTATGAATATCTTCTATATAAAATCCATTGAATGATTTTAAATCTTTTTTCAAACCCATCTTAAATATTTTTTTCATTTTTTATCTCCTTCTTGAAACTATAAAGTTTTAATACCCAATTGCAAGTATATATAGTGTAAGTGTCCCTTCTATATCAGCTACTGAGCCAGTTGCCTTAACATGATATCCAAATTTAGTGGATGATAGCCCGCTTTCTTTTGCTACTCCATGAGAAAAGTATGCATTATCTCCTTCTGAAGATATAGCACTATATAAACCAATACATGCAGTAGGAAATGCTATAGGTAAATTTCCTACTCCTCTTTTTGTATCAGCAACTGTAAATGATAATTTAATTTGAGTCCATTCTATTATTAATCCGCCTAAATCTGAACCCAATGTTATATAACCACTAGTTGGAGATTTACTAGATGAACAGCCATGATTATGAGAAGATGGGTTAAAAGAATTGGGTTTTCCATTAATATCATTCCAATTAGATGTTCCAGAATCGCCTTTATCACCTTTCAAGGAAATTATCCATTCTTCTTTTGTACCAGTAAATCCACTTTCAATTGCAACTTCATATGCTGATTTACCAGCTTCTCCTTTAGAACCTGTTGTACCTAAAGAACTTTTACCTGTATCAGTACTATTTATAAACCAGTTACCATTCTCACCTATAGTTGGCAAGTAATTTATATTTATATTATCAGATATTACTAAAATATTTGCATTAACAGGTGTATCATTATATATATTGATAGTATTATCATTGATAACTTTATATGAAGTTATTAGGTTTATATTGGTATCAATATTCAAAATACTGATAAATAAGTTTTCAGAAGAGAGATTATGATTTATTTCTATATAATATAAATCATCTTTTTCTAACCAATTATCCAATGTTATATTTTGAGTATAGATCATTAACTCAGATTTAGTGTCTATTTCACTTTTTAATTCATCTATAGCTTTTTGTACATTTATAGCTTTTAAATTACTTGTTTCATTATTATATGTAACAGTATCTGCATTTAACTTTAGCCCTTCTATATCATCCATAACATGAATATGCTTACTTGGATTAAATGTATTTGGTTTATTTAATATATCTTCCCAGTTAGATGTACCACTTTCGCCTTTTTCACCTTGAATTACACCACAATCTATCCATTTTTTTATATTATCCCATATATGTAGGTGTCTTTGAATTAAGTAAGCATCACCAGTATTGCCTTCTTGAGGAAGCTCTTCTACAGTATCAAATGCTCCTTTTATTTGTAATCCAGTTCCAACATCACCTTTTTCACCCTTTGATACTTTTCCTGTATCAATATTTCCAAGAAACCAGTTACCATTTTCACCAATCATCGGTGTTATACCTTCATCACCTTTTAAAGATAGTAACCATTCATCTTTAGAGCCAACAAATCCATCTTCAAGTGCAATTTCATAGGCTGATTTACCATTATCACCTGCTAATCCTATATCACCTTGTTCTCCTTTATCACCTTTTTCACCAGTAATTCCGATAGAACTTTTTTTTGTATCAACATTGTTTATAAACCAATTTCCATTATCTCCAATTACTGGTATATATGATACATTAGAGCTATTTCCTAAAACAACAACAGTGGCATTAATTGCTTCGTCATTGTATATCTCAATTGTATCTATATCAATTATCTTATAAGAAGAAATCAAATTTATATTAGTATCATTGTTTAATATACTAATAAATAAGTTTTTAGAAGATAAATTATGTGGAATTTCTATTGAGTACAAATCATTTGTCTGTTTCCATTCATTTTGCTCAATAATTTTGGTATACATAATAGAATCAGATTTACTATCTACAATCCCTTTTAATTCATCAATTGCTTTTTGAACATTTATGGAATTTAAATTACTAATTTTATTGTTATATGTGACAGTATCTGCATCCAATTTTAATCCTGTTATATCACTCATTAAGTGTGTATGATTTGTAGGATTAAATGTTTCTGGCTTGTCTAATATGTCATCCCAAGTAGAAGCTCCATCTTTACCAGGGGGGCCTTGAATTATACCACAATCCACCCATTTCTTTATCTTGTCCCAAACATATAAGTGCTGTTGTACCAGATAAGCATCTCCAATTATTCCTTCTGATGGTAATTCATTTATGGTGTCAAAAGATCCTTTTATTTCTAAACCACTTCCTATATCTCCCTTATCACCTTTTGATTGTTTACCAGTATCTTCTCCCTTTATGAACCAATTTCCATTTTCACCTATTAATGGAGTATCTCCTTCATCTCCTTTTAAGGATAATAACCATTCATCTTTTGTTCCCTCAAATCCATTTTCTATAGCAACGTCATAAGCTGATTTTCCTGTGATACCAATATCACCTTTATCTCCCTGATCGCCTTTTAACCCAATTGAGGATTGTCCTGTATCAACATTATTAATAAACCAATTACCATTTCCTCCAATTGTTGGTGTAAATCCGTTTAATCCTTTTAATGAATTTAACCATTCTAATTCTGTACCTTCAAATCCATTTAACTTTGCTAAATCATATGGAGATAATCCTTGTTCTCCAGTATCTCCTTTTAAATTTACATATACATATTCAGTTGATCCTTCTTGACGAATACCTAACTGAGTATTATCCCATATAAACTCTATACTTTTTCCTGTTAAACCAGTATCACCCTTATCTCCTTTAACTCTTAAATCTTTTATTATTTTCCATTCAGCACCATCATATATATATAGATCATAACCAACGAAATAGGTATCGCTTATAGTTGGGTCTGTTGGTAACTGATCTACAGTATCTACACTACCTTTTATCTCTAAGCCAAGTCCATCTTTACCCTTCAACTCGTCTTTTGGTGGAATCGCATCTATGGCTTCTTGTACTTTATTTTCCATAGTATCTTTAGATGTATTTACAGAATTAATTAAGTCAGTTTTGGCTGTTGTAACTTCTGTAGTTAAAGTTTCTTTAGTAGAATTAATTGAGTTTATTAAATCAGTTTTAGTTGTTGAAATATCAGCAATTACATTATCTCTGGTTTCATTAAATGAATTTGTTAAGTCAGTCTTGACTGTTGTTACTTCTGTAATTAGAGTTTCTTTGGTAGAATTAACTGAATTAATTAAATCAGTTTTAGTTGTCAATATGTCTTGATTTATATTATATTTAGTATTTGTTATATCTTCAATTAAATTTTCTTTAGTTTCATTGATATCATCAGTTATTTGTTGGGATTTTTCATCAAATTGATATTGAATGTCAGTAATTTTATCATCAATTTCTGATTCCATTTCTTGTATAGATTTTTGTCTCTCTGTTTCTTGATTTTGACGAGTAATTTCTTGATCTTTTCTAATAATTTCTGAGGCTACTCTTTCTTGTTCTGCTAAGTCTCTTAATTCTTCATTTTTAAGTATAGTAATTTCAAGATTTTCTATTTTTATTTTTAAATCTTTCAGTTCTTTTAAACTATCTTTATATTGAGATATAAGAATCATCAAAACTGAGTATTCATCTGAACTTACTATATCACTATCATTTAAAACGCCTTCTTCTACTCTATAGAAAACTTTTGGAGAGAATATCTGACTTTCTTCATTTATTAGTGCTATTTGAAATGAGTGTAGACCTGAACATAATAGTGCTTGTTTTGAAAATATTATTTCTACTATTCCTTTAGATTCATCTATGATCTTACATTGTTGATCAATTGTTGTTCCATCATTTTTTTTTATGTTTAGAGTTATGTAATCATAAACTGATAAATCAATTGATTTATCATTATTTTTAAGTTCCACTGTTATTACTGCTGTGTTTGTATCATTTTCATCATAAATAAATGAATCTACTAGACTTTTATTTATTCTATAGTTACTAAAATCTAATACTAAAGGATAATTTTTTATTTCATAACTTCTCAAAGTATCACATCCTATTGATTTTTATTTTTTTCTTGCTTTAACTCTTCTAATTTTGTCTTTAATTTATTTATGTCCTCTTGATGTTGTACATTTAAAGCTTTATGTAATATAAGATCACTATGTAAACTCTTTATTTCTTCTATAGCTATCATGTATGCATTTTGTATATTTACTTCCATTTTGTTCTCCTCCTTATATATCCAAAGATTCTTTAAATTTATCTATATTTTCTTTTAAGTAATTGTACCCAGACTCAAGTGGATTTTTACCTATTTCATCCAATATATTAATTCCAAAATAAGTATCAAAATTATCATCCATAACAGATATGTTTTCATACTCAACCGCATCTAAACCATTTCTTCTTGCATCTTCTGAAATATATCCTGCTATTTTAATTTGAGCCATGTTGTTACTATAAGAGATATTTACAGTTGATATTCTCCAATAATAAACTTGTTGACCTGTTGCTAATAACTTACTCTTTCCAATTGCCATTTTGCTCTTCACCACCCATTATTTTATAATATGTATGTTCATATCCTATTCTTTTTCCTATTATTCTAAAATCACATTTACCTGTATAGCCTTGAACTTTAAAATAGTCACTTCCTTTTTCAATGATTTTACAATTGCTATTAGAACTAAATACTGCAAAATTTAATATACTCTGAGAAAAGATACTATTTAATTTTATTATTGTACCAGTTTCCTCGATATCTATATCAAATAAAACATCTTCAATTAAAAGTTTAGGACTGTCAACTGGAGACATACCAAATGTTGTACCATTTATTTCTATTGCTCCAGATTTAGAACCATTTCTAGAAAAGTGTTGTCTTTCTTCTCCATTTATCATAAAAGAAATGGCACCTTTTTTCCAGATTACTATTCCATTGTCATCATCCCAGTCTTCAGAAGTATAAAGACGAAAATTTCCTCCTGTTAAATCCATTCTTGTATATCCGTCATCTCCAACATCTATTTTATTTGCTCCAAATTTAGCATTATTTGAACCAAATTTATAATTCTCATATGCATTTATATATATAGCAGCACTTCCACTTCCAACAAAAAAATAATTATTGCTATCATATTTTAATCTTATAGCTGATGCTTGACTAGCACCATCAGATTTTCTTGCATCTATTGCAAATCCAGACTTGCTACTCCCGAATAATCGTATTATTGGTTCATGACCAGACGGAGTAGTTAATATATCGCATGCTATAGCTCCTTGATTTACTGTTAAACCACTAGAATTTATAACAACAGAATCGGCTATCTTATTAAATCCAATTCTTATATCTGTAGGTGATTGCCTTATAATTGAAGAAATATCACCTTCTGAAACCTTTGAAGCAATTTCTCCTGCCATTAACTTAATCTCAGAACTCATTTCTCCAACATTAGTATCAAGCTTTTTTACACTTAAAGCTATTTCATTAGCTTTTACATTTATTTGTGCAAATTCTTCTGAAACACTTCCTCCCATGCCTTTAAGGAATACTCCATCAAGGGTATTTTTTAGTTCATTAACCCTTAAATTATACTTTGCAAATCCATTTGTAACTAGAATTACATCTGAAGGAGTGATTATATTATCAGATATAACTGAATTGATTATTGTTTTAAGATTATTATGTGCATTGTCTAAAGCTGTTTTAGAACTGTTAATTGCAGCAATACTTGTACTATCACTATTTGATTGACACCTATCAATTATTTTTTGTATTTGAATGTATAAATTATATTTATCTGTGTCTAATAAACTTATTTGTGTAGATATTTGAGCCTTTTCAATATCTGTAATTTCATCATCTCTAAAATATTCATTAATATTAGAATTAAATAATCCTAAATCAGAATTAAGCTTAATTATAAGGTTATTTGTATCTTCTCTTAATTTACTAAGCTCCTTAGAGTCATTAAAATTTTTAGTTGCTTCCTTTACAAATATATTTATGTTATCTGATTTTTGATCTATAACTGAAATATTCTCTTTAATATAACTAGTATATTCTTTTACATCTCCAACTGTTTGTCGTATTCCATCTAAATCTTTTTCAACAGAAATAAATCTATCTCCAAGTTCTTTATCTGTTTCATATAAAGCATAGATCTCTTTCTCTATGTTTTTTTGAGAATCTCCATCATAATTTATACTAAATATGTCACTTTCATTAGGTACCTCAGTATGAATTCCATTATCATTTATAACTATTAAAAATCTTGTGTTACTTCTATCTAACATTAAATTAGAAGTCTCAAGTTTATAAGGGTTGTTTGCGTTCCAGTATATATACTTTCTATTTGTTGATTCATTTTGTACAGTATAAACCTCTTCATTATAAGTCACTATACATCCTGTTATTCTTATATAACTTAGTGTATAACTATTATCATATATTGCCATTAGGACACCACACTTTCTGGGACATTCATTCTATTGAATTTTTGTCTATTGAGTAAGTACTTTTTCTTATTAACTGAATCCATAGTATGTTTTGATTTAGTTAAATAATCAGAAATAGTTCTTGTATTATCTTCCTTTAATTTCTTATTAGATAAATCCAAATTTAAACTTCCATCTTTAAAGTTTTGTGTATATCCAACAAAATATATTATGTCCTCAGCGCCTTCTGCTCTATCATAGAATATAATTATGTCACCCACACTTAATGACCCATTCCAATGTTGTCTAAACTCCATATTAATAATTCTATTTAAAAAGTTTACAGAGTCTATTGTCCAATCCACTGTTGGTCTACACTTAAGCTCTAGCTCTCTTTTTCCTGTTTCAATTAAGTCTTCAACCTCCAAAAATGAATCATTCGTATAAGTATCACAATAAATAAATTCTTTTAATTCTTCTAGTAATATTTCATTAAAAATTAATTGTCCATTTTCATTAGTCGCGGTTTCTCTCTTACACAATATGTTTATTTGTTTTATACTATCTTCTAATTCCAGTACTTGTTGTTCTAAATTTTTTATAGTTACTTCAAGTATTACTTTTTCATCATTATTCTTAGTTATATCTGACGCTACTTTGGCAGCATTAGCAGTATCTTTATTTGTCTCATATGTCTTTTTAATACTATATAGTGCATTGATGGTAGAATAGATTATTTGGAGTTTATTTTTATTGTCTCGTAATTCTTTATTCTTTTTATTCTTTTCATCTATTAATTTTAACCACTCAACTTCTCTTAATTTAATCATCTCATTATACTTAAGTATTGCAGTCACTAAGTCTTTACTCATTTCACCATTTTCTAAAAAATAAGAGTAGTTTTCAATATATTTATATCCTGTTACAGTAGCTCCAATGATGTCCATCTCTTCATTTCCAACCAATGTCATTCTAGTGACTATTTCATCTGAATTTCTAGTCTTTTCATGTGATTTTATATAGTTATCATAAGATAATACTAATTCTATATTGTCTCCAAAGCTATCTACATCATATAAATGAACTCTCTTATTATATGTATCAAATTGAACAACACATCCAAATTCTTCTTTAATATCATTAATTAAAAAGTCATGCCAATTACTATCTACACTTTCTTGCCACCTTACCTTTTCTCTTTTTTCTCCAGTATCAGTAGTTTCATAACCTATTGAGTCATCTACATTGCCTAAAGTCCATCCAGTTTCTTCTTTCATATAATTATTAAGACTAATTATTCCAGCATCCTTATCTTCTGTAAATAATTGTAGTCCCATATCTTCAATATTTAAATTTATCTTACCCAGTTTAACTTCTGCTGATGTTGCTCTAATAACTTTATTTTTATATCCATCTTCTTTTATTTCTTTTATTACAAAATACTCTTTATTATCTACACATATAAATCGTTCATTACTTACTTCATAATACAATGGATTTATTATTTTTTGGAATGAAAAGCGATTTGTTATAAATTTTGGTATGGTAAATTGAATTTCATCTGTACCATCAATGCTACGAGTTAAACTATCTATAAATTCTATTGGAATTTCACCTAGAATTTCTTTGTTAACTTTATGGAGGGTTATATTATACTCTCTTTGGATTTGTTTGAGATTCACATTAAAATGCATATTTTATCACCTTCTTTACATTAAAAAAGCCCATCATTAAAGATGGACTAAAATATTATTATTCAGTTGTAGTCGCAATTTCCTTTACTCTTTCATTTGCAATGTCATATACTAGGCTATCTTCTCTTACTGATATTACTATTATTCTCATAATATTATTTTCCATTACTAAATTATAAACTACTCTTATTCCAATACCTCTTAATTTTATTTTAAAACAATTTGTAGGATTATTATTCCCTTTATTGCCTAATGGCTTTCCCTATCCATCAGGACTAGGTAGAGGATTGTAAGAAACTTTTTCAATTGCTTTTAAAACTTGTTTTCTTTAAGAATTGTCTGATTTTTCAAAATCTTTATGAGAATCTTTTGTATAAAAAATATTCTATTTCATTATTCAAAATTCACCTCAACATTTTCAAGGTCTTTTTCTCTAATATCTAAATATTTCATAATCTCACTTTGAGATATTAAACCCTCTTCATTTATATTATTCATTCTTTTTTCTGCTTCAAGAAGAAGTTTGTAATCTTCTATAACATTTATCATCTCTTCATATTTTTCAGGTGTAATCAAGACACAAGTTGGAACATTGTTTTTCACAACAATTTTACTTCCAGATTGTTTTACTTCATCAAATATCTTATTAGCTTCTCCTTTGTTGAATCGAGAAATAGGAACTATAGTATTCAACATGTTAGCCATCAGTAAATCTCTATTGTTTAAAATAATAACACCTCCTAATAGTATATATAAATTGTAACACAAATATTAATCTTTACTAATTAATTTATATATAAATATATATATAAATTTAACTATAATAATTTATTTTATACAAGAAAATAGCCACTTGTGTAAGGTGGCTTAAAGTAAGTAGTTAATTTTTATGTAAAATATTTTTAATCTTCTGTTATTTATATTATATCTTTATTCTACTGCCGTAGTCAATATAATATTAAATTCAACATGGTGGTAAATTATGGTATAATGATTTTAGAGACTACAGTTTAGACTATTAGGGTGATGGCTCTTTAGTTAAAATCCCCAGGAAAGGGGGTGAGACTATGGAGTACTTAGTTTTATTTTTAATAATGATAATTATGATTACGAGAATAATAAATCATTTGACAAAGCTGATAGATGCAATCTTAAATTTGAAAGCATCTATTAGAAAACTAAAGAATCACCAGACTGGAGGGTCTAGTGATTCTGAAAGTAATACATAAATCTATTATTTTTTTTATTGTTAACTTCAAGAACTACACCCTACTGCAAATAGTTTGTAGTCTCTTTTTGTCTTTATGATATAAATTTTATATCATTTATATCATAATTATACTCCAATATTGTCACAACTGTCAATGTTGTCATTATTCTAATTAAATAACTTTTTTAAAATAAAAAGCCATAATATTTTAATATTTAGTTTTTCTTACTATTTCTTTAGCAAGTTCATCTTGAGATTTTTTAATCATTTTTTCTACTTCTTTTAATATATCCCTATTCATAGTACCTTGTACACTAACTAATGGAGCATTGTAATTAAATTGATTTTGATTAGATTGTTGAGGTTGATAACTACGACCTCTAGGTACTGAATAATTACTATATTCACCAACACCTAATTTATCTTGAATATCTAACATATCCTCCATTACTTTTTTAGCAATTTCAAGGTTACCAACTAATTCACTTTTTATAATAGCCCCTGTAGCCCCTAATCCATCACCATACTTATCAGCAAAATCAAGCAATGTTTGCTGTAAATCATGAACCTCACCATTTATGTCTGTAAATAATCCTGTATTTAATGCTTCTTTGATTAATCTAGCTAATTCTTCTTTAGTATACTTATTATCCAAATCTTCTTTAGCCTTATCTGCTTCATCTTGGAGTCTATCACTTTCATCATCATACATATCATTTACATCTTTATCAATCTGGTCTTGAACTAAATCTTCTAATGCTCTCTTAGCCTCTTCTAATTCTTTTCTTAATTCCTGTACTTTCTTTTGTCCTGATAGTGAACTATCTCTTTCAGCAATATCTAATTTCTTTTGAAGTTCCTCTATTTCTTTTGATTTATCATCATAATCACGCTGATAATCTGCTTTATCTCTAGCTTTATTGTAGGCTTCTTTTTCTTTATTAAGTGCATCAAGACGTTTTTTAAGCTCATCATCTATCTGTTTCTTACGTTCTTCAATTTGCTTTTCATAAACTTTAGTTATCTCATCTTCTATTTCTTTAGTAGTTTCTAACTTTTCTTTTAATGCTGCTTTAATTGTAGCATCTAACTTAGCCATTTCTTTTTCAGCGTCAGGAATTTTATCCATCATTAAATCTAGGTATGCATCAACTAATTCTTTCGCTTCATCAAAGTTATCATTACTTTGGAATAACTTGTCTAGTTGTTGAATGTAGTTAGTTATTGTACCATCATCTCTAAATTGAAATCCAAAACCTTGAAGTTTACCCTTTATTTCATTTTGACTTTGTTTCATGTAAGCCGTAGTTTCACTCATTTCTTTTTTCTGTTTTTCTAATAAATCTAGTTTTTGTTGAAGTAAATCATTTTTTTTAACTCCAAAAGCACTACCCATCAGTACATCTAACAATTCAAGTTGATTATTAACTTCTTCAACATCTCTATTCATAGATGTCCATTCAGATTCTTTGTGTAGCTTCCAAGCCTCATTTCTTAAATCTCGCTCTGCTTTTTCTATATCTTTTGTAGCATTTACTACTTCTTGTTTTTCTTCAACTACTTTTGGTAGTTCAGTAAACATGATATCTAAATATTCATCACGATATTTCTTAGTTTCATCCCAAGCTTTTTTAGCATCTTCATATTTCTTCTTAGTCTTATCAGATGCTTTCTCTTTATTTGCCTCTGCTTCAAGTTTAGCTAATTCTTTTTCTTTTTTTATAGATAACTCTTCATAATTTGTCATGTTGCCATCAGAATTAAACTTGAAACCTTTGTCACTCAATACCTTTTTAAATCTATTTGCTTCATCTTTTGTAAGAGCTTCTTTTCTATTTAAAAGTCTTTCCTGCTCTTTATATAGTTCATTTTGCTTTTTAAGATAATTGAGTTTCTGTTCATTAGTAGCATTTTTCATTTGTTTATCTAACAAAGACAATTCATTTGTTACTTTTGAAAGTTGGTTCTCTAATTCTTTAAATAACTCTATCTCATATTTTATAATGGCATCAAAATTTTTATCTATTGGAGTGTCTTGAGTTAATGTTTTAAGAGCTTTTATTGGTGCTGCGGCTCTTGATAATGCTCTTGAGAATAAGGATGGCTTTGTTACAGGAGTTTCTTCACTTATGGGAACTGGTTCTGAAAGTGTTCTAGGTTGAACTGATAGATTGGCTGGGATTGGAGTCCCACCAGTAACAGAGGTATGTTCAGTATTATTCTTATCTGAATTATTGTTTCCTCCACCACCTGAAGTATTTGTTACTTTATTAGTTACAAATGTAGTAGTGAATGTTTTTCCTGCATAATTTGCTTTAAATGATTCTATCTTCCTCATTAAACCACTAATATTTTGTGCAGCTTGTGCTGTATATGCATTAAATCTAGTTGTAATAGTCTTTCCACCATATCTGTTTACGTAACTTTGTACTTTGGCTAATAATCCAGATACATTTTTTGCAGCTTGTGCGGTTTCTGTTTTAAATACAAGTGTAGATACTTTTAATGATAAATATTCTTTTACTCTAGCTATAAGCCCTGATATATTTTTTGCACCTTGAGAAGTTTCTGCATTAAGATTTATATTATAGTTATTCTGACCAAACTCTTTGGCTTGTTGTCCTAATGATGCTATTTTACTTGCAGTATCTTCTAATCCAATAGCTCCTACAACTGGTTCAACTTTTTCACTATTAAGCTCATCCATTTTTTGTTTAGTACTGTCTAATTCATCTTTTCCTTGATTGTTTAAAGAAAGTTCTACAACTTTTATAGGTGATATACCTTGTATAAATTCAGCAGTTTGTTCTGCTTCTTCTTTACCCTCAGTTTTTACATCAACAGTTGGAGTAGCCGTTTTACCATTTAACTCATCCATTTTTTGTTTAGTACTATCTAACTCTTCTTTATTGCTTACTTCAGGTTTTACAATTGGAATATAGGATTCATTTCCATATTCATCTAATATTCTCATGCATTGAACAACTTTTTCACTATTATTAACTTGAGGATTTAAATTAGGAGTATATGTCTTATTTCCATTTTTATCTAATGTTTCTATGCATTCAACTACTTGTGACTCTCCATTTACTTCTGCATTTACTAAAAGGTCAGCCTTAGTTCCATCTGCATTTTGAACTGTATTAACAGTTTTTTCTGCATTTTCTCCTCCTTCAACTTCTATTCCTAACTGTTTCTTTATTTCTGGAGGTAAACTATTTATTAATTCTTGTAAGCTACCTGCTTCTTTTAGTTTATCTAAATTATTTACAATAAAATTAATAACAGCTTCCTTTTGCTCGTCTGGAGCTTTATCAAATAATTCTTGCACCATTTGAAGCTTATCTGCATTTTCTATCATGAAACTTAAAGTGGCTTCTTTTTTACCAGATGGTGCATTATCAAATAAAGATTTTATAACATCAATATTATCTGGATACTGTATAGAGAAATTTGCAAATTTTTTCTGTAAATTCTTATCTGTTATACTATCAAATAATCCTTTTACTTTTTCAAACTCTTTTATACCTTCTATTTTTATTCCATATTTCAATGCTACATCAGGATTTTTAGCAAGATTATCAAGAATATCCTGATAGTCTTTCGCATCTTCAATTACATCTTTATTTTCTTCAATAAATTTGAGAGTCATTTCTCTATTTGTAGGAAGTTTTTCTATCATATCTTTGACTTTGCCTATGTGTTCTTGACCAATGACTTCAGTATCAATTATATATTTTGCATCTTTAGGTAAGGACTCATAGTCATTTTTCATTTGTTGAAGTTTTTTATCATTACTAACATCTATATCATATTTTACAAGATTTTTAAGTGGAATATTTTTTATAGCTTCATCTAAAGAATTAACACCTTCAAATGCTTGACCACAATCAGCTATAAAATTTAATTTAGTATCTTTATCTTTAAATTTGTTTAATTGCTCATCAAGAATATCTAATTCTTTAACAGATTTTATATTAGTATTATCCTTTATTTTAATAGCAATATCTTTATCTTTAAATTGATTTAATCTAGCTTCAAAAGCTCCTATTTCTTCAACAGCTTCTTTATCATTAAATAAAGCATCTATATCTATTGTACCTAAACCTTTAGCATCTAATTCCTTATTTATTGCTTCTAATGTTTGCCTTGCTTCTTTAGTATCTCCTTGTTGAAAAGCATACATTACTTTTATTGCAAAGGCTTGTTCATCACCAGTAATTCCATTTATAGAAAATTCACTTAACATCTTACTGATTTCTTTTGGAAGGTCTTTATTTTGAGAATACTTTTCAACCATATCTTTTGTTAGATTTGGACTCATCATGTCTTCTAAAGTATTATTGACAGCCTCAAATTGACGTTTAAGTGTTTTAGCCATAGAGTCGCCATTTCTTAAATCATTATCTGTTTTATTAAAAGATTTTAAAAAAGATTCTACTCCTCTTGAAGCTTCATATGAACCCTGCGTTATTCCATCAAGCATGTCTTTCCAAAAGTCAACATCATAACCAGTACCATCAGATGCTAATTTAGCTAATTCATCTATCTTTTTATTATAATCTCCAACACTAATTTGGCCACTTTGAAAAGCTTTATTTGTTTCATCTAATGATTTTTTAAAATTTGATAAATCAATTCCAGATGAACCCAATGCCATTATTGCATTTTGTACTTTTGGAAATTCCTCTCTTGTAAAATCAGAAAAATCTAATGAACCTTGAAGAGATAGTATTTCACTTTGAATTTTTGAAGTAAAATCAGAAAATGAAATATCAGATTTTATACCAGCAAATATTCCTACTCCTGCTTCATTTGATTTTTTCTGAATTTCATTAAGTTTACTTTGATATTCACTTTCTCCACTATCAACTATTTTTTGTCTTTCTTCATAATATTTCTGGTATTCTGCTAATGCCTTTTCTCTCTGTCCATCGTTTCCAGTTTGAGCCATTAAGAGAGCTTTATTCATCTTTGATTCAGTCTCTACAATTTTTGAATTCGTTTCATTTTGAATACCTGCAAGTTTCTCTTTTGCATCTTTATAATTAACTACTTGGTCAAAGAATCCATTGACACCTTGTTTTCTAACTTTTCCAGTATCCTTCTCATTTAATTCGTCTAATGCAATTTTACCAGCCTCTTCTTTATCACCAGCCATTAGAGCTTCTTTTCTAGCTATAGCTTCATCTAAATCAGAAATTAAGTCACTAACATCTCCACGCATATTTAAAATAGCGTTTCCATCACTATCATTTCCTACAACCAGTTCAGGCATCAGTTCTGCTATTTCTTTTGTTAATGTTTTATACCTTTCTAATTCTTCTGGGGTCTTATTTGACTTATTATACAATGTGTCATATTCTTTTTGAATACTTTTTAGACCATCTTTTTGACTTTTATATCCATTTATTTCATCTTGAGCAACTTGAATTCTTTCTTCTGCTTGTTCCTTAGCTATTTCATTTCTACGGACGTATTCATCTATCATCTTTACAGCGGTAGATATACCTGCTGTTGCAAGTCCTAAAAATGCACCATTTAATAAAGTTACACCTGTATTTGCAAGTAAACTACCAACCATACTTCTTTTCATTCCGTCATTAAGTTCATTTACACCTTTTGAAGCTGAATTAGCACTTTCACCTGTTTTTTTAGATGCTGAATTGACTGCATAAAGCGAACGAATACTTTCTTTTCTCGCATCAGCATTTTGTTTCATAGCTTCGGCACTTTGTTTCATTGAATTGGCAGTTTCTTTACTAGCCTTAATTCCCTTCATTGAAGATTCATTTACTTTATTATTTACTGAAGCAACTTTTTGACCACTAATATATAATTTATTGTAGTCATTTACCATTTTTCCTGTCTCTTTATTATAATTGACAACTGGTAAATTTCTTTTAGTATCATTATTAAGTTTATTAACATCTTTAGAGGCTGAATTTATCATATAGAGAGAACGTGCATTTTCTTTCATAGCATTAGCAGTTTCTTTACTAGCCTTAACCCCTTTTACTGAAGATTGATTCATTTTATTATTTGAAGATATTACTCTTTCAGTATTAGCGGAAAGTTTGTTATAACTATTTGACATTTTTCCCAATTCTTTATTGTAATTAACAATTGGCAATAAACCTTGTTTTTGATAATTATTTAATTTGGCTTGAGAATTAACATATGATTTTATAGCTTTTTCAGTATCTTTAGTATCTATTGGTATTAATTTATTCATAGTGTTGGCAAAGTAATTAGGTATTGCTCCTGTTGTGCCTAATCCTTTAATCGTTGCAAATAGTCCACCAATTGTACCTACAGCCAAAGGAATACTCATTCCTATTTTTTCAAATCCACTGACAATTTTATCTAAAACATTTACAAAGGAAATAGCAACATCTAATACTCCTTTAAACATATCAGTAGATATTGTTGTTGTTACTAATTTCTTTAATCCTTCAGATAGTTGTATCATCTTCCCTTCTGCACTATCTACGAATCTTTTATTTTCCTTGTCACTTGAACCTACCATTAACCCCTGTTTATACTGTTCCTGATAAGCTATAACGTTTTTCCAGTTGTTCATTAAAGCAACAAAACTATTTATGTGATATTTTCCCAATTTTGTTATCCATAAGGCTTTTTATCCTTATGTTCTTACATTTCTTATTCATGCAAGTTCAGCATATATTTTCATCTTCAGCACTATCTGTTAAGATGGAGGACACTCGTGGGAAAATTCTATTCTATACTATTTTAAACATAAAAATAGCATAGGTTCATTTCCTATGCGTTACGGTGATTAAAGTTTTTTAATTCTTCAATTTACCTCGGTGTTAACATCTCAGCCTTCACCGATTTTGCCCCCTTATAATATTAAACATTTCTGTTTAACACGCCAAAAGTTTAGCTGCTGCCTCAGCGATACCATTTCTTTGGTCATCATTAAGGTCTTTCCACTTTGTATTTAGCTCCCCTAGAACATCCATTGTTCCTTTTATTTCACCAGTCTGTTTATTCCAAATATCTATATTTGCTAGTTGTTTGAAGGCTTTATTTGTTTTATTAGCTTCTAAAGTTCCTTCTTTGGCTGAAGCCTTTACTCCCGCTAGGTTCACTGCAATACTTTTTAAAGCTGTCTTTTATACCCTCTGTTTCCAGATATTTATTAAGGGAATAGACTATACCATCATCCCATAAGGATGTCGATTGGTAGTCGTTGAGAGCTTACCTTATTAATATTAACTTAGGTCTATCTCTGCTGATTACCCAATCCTTGATATTTTAAGATAATATACAAGTTTCCAAATATATTTACTAATCAAGGCTCTAAGGGCTTTCCAGCATATTCTCGATTCGATTACATATTGCTATGTAAAAGGGCTATTTGTTAACCTGTCTTTTCTGCATTTTGTGTACTTTCCTGCATTCCAACTACTAATGCAATTGAATCTTCCATTGAAGTTCCAAATCCAGCTAATACACTTGCACTTCTTTGTAATGCTGAACCTATATCTCCAGTTGTGACAGCAAAATTATTTCCTGCATAATTGGCAAGGTCTGAGAACTTTGTTAGATTATTGTAATCTTTTCCTGCACCTTGTAATTCAGTACGAAGAGGTTTTAAACTATTAGCTACACCACCATATGCTGACATTATTGATGTTAAATATGTATTGGAATCTTCCTGTGATAAATCTGAAACATTTGCAAATTGTGCTGATTTTGTAGCATATTCCATCGCATCATTTACATCTTTTATACCAGTTTGAAGTGCTTTTGCAGTTCCTTGTATTATGTCTGTACTTGAACGAGCAACACTTATTCCAGCTTCAATAGCTGAGTCTCTAAGTGAATTTAAATCCTCTGTTGTTCCTCGAAAATTATCTGGAGCAACTTTCATCAAATCTCTAAAACTACTATCTAACTCCACAATTGTTGTCTTTATATTTCTAGCAAAACTCATCATGCCCATACCAATCATGTTTCCAAGCGTAAAGGTACTCATACTAGAATATAAATTTTGGAAGAACCCATTTGTAGTTTTTAGGCTGGAATTTAATCCAGAAAAACTAGATTTCATACCACTTATTTGTGACTTTATTCTAGCTAATTCATTGGCCTTTTTATCCATTGGTAAATTAGAAAGTTCTTTTAATTTAGCTTCAAGCTTATCAATTCCAGAAGTTGATTGACCTAATTCTAATGCCTTTTGTCTTAATCTATCTAAATCAGCTTGTGCTTTTGATGTATTTATATCAAATTTAGCATTGAATTTAGATTGTTTGGTAGCTGATTCTAATTCTTTATATTTATTTTTTAATGATTCCATTCCCGATATAGCAGCGTTCATTCCACTACTATTCATATTTTTAAAATTTAAATTTTGTATTTTCTTTAAATCACTTGATAATGCTTTTAATTTAGATGTATCTACATACCCAGATTTTCCTAATGAAGCTAATTTACTTTGTAAATTTGTAGCATCTCTTTGTAATTTAGCAAATTGGCTAGAAGCTTTACTTATACCAGAATTATTAAATGACTTTCCTCCGAATAAACTATTTTGAGTTTTTGTGCTTAAAGCATTAATTTTAGTTAATACTGCTTCCAATTGTTTTAAATTATTTAAAGATGAAGTATTCATCTGTACATCTAATTTAATAGGTTTTCCTTTGGTTGATTCTTGCAAAGTTGCCATTTGTTTTTTAGCTTTAGAATCATCTAGCTCTATACTGGTTCTAATTTTAAACTCCGACATTAAATCACACTCCTTTTCTGCATAAAAAAAGGCAGTCAATTGACTGCCTTAATAATTTAACTATAGATTTTAACTATATCTTCATATTTAGGTTTAATAACTATTTCACCATTCTTGTTTATAACTCCCCATTTATCATTTATACATACAAATGCCAATCCTTCTTTAAACGCACATGCACTTTCAAATTGAGGTTTAATAACTATCTTACCTGTTTTATCTATATATCCATATTTATCTCCAATATTAACTACCGCTAAATCTTCACTGAAATTATATAATTTTTGAAATTGAGGCTTAATAATTACTTTTCCTTCTCTATTTATTGCTCCATATTTATTGTTTTTACTTTGAAATACAAATAAATTCTCTGATTTAGTATATGGTCTTCGTAATGACTCTTTTGAAATGACATTTTCATTTTTATCTATAGTAAAGTATGAACCCTCTTTGTATGCAGAAGCTAAACCACCATAAAAACTCATTAAAGAGTCATACTTCAGTTCTATTATAAAATTTCCTTCTTTATCAATACAACCTTCTTTATCGTTTATTTTTACGGCAGCTAAATCTTCATAAAAATTTTCTGCTGACTCATATTTAGGTTCTATCACAAACTTACCTTCTTTATTTATAAAACCGTATTTATTATTTACTCGAACTCTAGCTAATCCATTGCTAAATGAAAAACTTTGCTCATTTTTAATATCTATTACAATATCACCTTTTGTATCTATATACTTATCTTTTCCATCTAATTTAATTTTAGCTAATCCTTCACTAAAATCTAATGCTAAATCATATTGAGGATTAACAACTATGTCTCCCTTTTCATTTATATATCCATATTTTTCATTATCTCCAGTTCCAAATTGACAAACAGCTAATCCATCGAAAAAATATCCAAGATAATCAAATTCTGGTTCTATTACAGTATTACCTTTTTTATCTATATATCCATATTTCCCATTTAGCTTAACTCTTGCTATTCCATCCTTAAAAGCATTTTCATTTGGATTATCATGCATTTTTTCTGAGTAATAAATATCTTCATTTGTATCTTCTTTACTATCACTACATCCAACAACCCCAAATCCTAACAAACCAATCATTAAAATCAATAACAATCTCTTAAACATAATATCTCCCCCTATACTCTGATACTTCAATTATATCAAGTCTAAAGGAAAATTTATACTACAAATAAGAAGTCTACTTAAAGCAGACTTCTTATTTCTCTATCTAATATTTCTTCTATATTATCAAAATCCCAATACCATATTTCTAATAGCTTATATCCATTATTTTTAGCATACTCTCTTTTTCTTTTATCATGCTCTTGTTGTTGTTTATATTGCTCCTCAGTTTGGTATGAATTAGTTAAGCTCCCATCATGAAATTCACCATTATACTCTATCCATATATTTAATTTTGGTAATATAAAATCAGGTCTTAATACTCCATCATTTATACCTTTTAATTCCATAAAATATTCTTCATCATATATATACGTTACATCATTATTAATCAACCATTCTTTAATTCTTTTTTCTCCTTTACTCATTGAACATATTGGACACCAATCTCCTCTTTGAGTAATATTTACAACTTGTTTTTTAAACACATTACCACATTCATGACATATAAACTTATATTTTTTATGTGTATTTTGTGCAATTTTAAATGGTGAAATTTTATTATCAGGATGCCATGAAATTAATACTTTATCTAAGTTATTATATCCAAACGAATCTTTAAAATGAATATTCTTCAGTATTCTAGGATTACAATAAGGACATCTACCTCCTCTAGTAAAGCTATCACAATCTACATTATAACTACCATGATAATCTTTGTTCTGACATTTAATCCATATCTTCTCTTCACTACGAGGCCTAATTTTCCAAGGATTGATTTTATTTTTTTTACTCCAATACTTTTCTATAAAATTCTTATCTGTATTATCTATATGATATTGAGCAAAAGAATCTTTAGGATGATTTTGTTTGTTATTAAATGTTGGATGACAATAAGAACATCTATATCCTTGTGTAAAACTATGAGCTATAGTTTTATAACTATCATGATATTCTACTTTTATACATTTTATCCATACATCATTAGTTGTATTATTTTTCCATATATAATAAGGATTCACTGTATTTTTTTCAAAATCCCAATATTTATCTAACCCTTCACCTAGCTCTTTTTCAATATAATATGCAAAACTGTTTTCATATTTTCTGCAACAATTTCCACATCTTTGATTTTCATTTATAAAAGAGTTTGCAACAACAGTATATACACTTCCACAATACTTATGTCTTATCTCAACATAAACTGCATTAGCTATATCTCCTTTAGGTAGGATATCTCCTTTAAAATAACTGTTTATGTATTTATATCCAGAATCTTTCTCGACTTCTATTTTATGTTTATCTTTCATCTTATTATATTTACATTTAATACATCTTAAAGCACCTTTGCCTTTTATAGTCTGCCAAGTTCTTTTTGCTATTATATTTCCACATTCACATTTCCATTTATGATTAAAGTTATTCCCACCATATATTTCATCAACCAGCTCTAAATCAACATCATGTTCCTTCAACAACCTATTAACTTCATCTCTACACATACCCTTATTCAACTTAACATCTTTAACCATAATCTCACCTTCTCCAAAAGGAAGGTAACCTAAATTACCTTCCTTTTATCCTAAATCACCTCTATGTAGTCTATCATGTAGATTTAAATGAAAATACCCTAAATTGATTTATAGATTTATAGGTTGAATAACTATTGTTTCTATATTTTTATTTTCATCACATCTAGTATATGTATTAACAAATGCCACTTTATTTTTTATAACTCTATTTTTATCATATATAAAGAAAAATATGTTCCTATAGTTATAGTGAAATCCATCTGAGCCTATTTCTTCTGTTAACTTCTTCTCAGTCATAGATTCTCTAGAACACTTAACTTCTATAACTAAGTCATACTGCTCTATGAATATATCATATCTAATAGATGCATTTCCTGTATCATCACTGACTTCTACCCTTGAGTCTGGAAAAATAGGTTTTATAAGTGAATATAAAATCCTTTGAACATCATATTCGTTTCCTATTTTTATATCATTTAATTTATCTTTAGTTATATGTGCCTTCCCATGAGTATTAGCTTCATACATTTCATATAGATGCATATAAAAATTACTCAGCACATTTCTTATAATCATTTTGGCGACATCTTCAGTAAATACACCCATATTACTTAAATTAGTTTTATTTTCAATGTTATTTAACAATGACCTTAAGTAAGTTATTAACCTAGACTTAGCAGATAAGATACTTTTTCTAGTAGCCATATTAGAAAAATCATTTTCTTGATACATCAATAATCTATCAATATCAGATTTTTCAGTTTGTCTAAAAGGAATATTTAAAATATCTATATTGTCTATATACTCTTTAATTAGTCTTATATCACTCATTGCTTCTAATTCATTAAGTAAGTTTGAAATTAATTCTACTTTTTGACTCAATTTAATTTACCCCATTCTAATTAATATGTTCCCCATCTCAGATAAAATAAAAATAATGGGTCTAAAATATGAACTACATTATCCTTCCATTCTAGTACTTTATAAATACCATCCTTTTCAGTTATAATGTTTTGTATTTTATTAAGTGATTCTCTAATGGTTTTTTTATCTGGTTTTTTTATATCACATATAATTAAATCATCTATTCTTCTTTTAAGTTCATCTAATGTTAATCCAACTAAAGGAGGATTTTTCCTTATAGATTCTACTATTAATCCATATATATCTAGTTCTTTATCTATATTAGTTTTATACAACTTTCTCTTATTTCCTCTTGGATTAGGGCCTTCCTTTAGTATTTTTACAACATCATTATAATTTAGATTTATAGTTGTAAACTTATATGCTATTTCCAAAACATCTTCTGGCACTTCTTTAATATTTCCTGCATCTGAATCTATTAATGTGCATATGCTTAAACATATATACTGCATTAATTGAGGAGAAGTTAAACTTTCTATAGATATCTTTCTGGATATATCATTTTTAATATTTATACCCAGTTCTCGAAATCCTTTTATTGCAATTTGTTCTAGCTCTGATTCCTTCCAAGGTTCTATATTTATTGAGTTAATCCTACCTGTCAAATCTGCATTTTTTCTTATAGCATCATCTGCTCTATGAGGAAGTGATATTACTATTGCTTTAAACTCTTTTCTTATAGCATCTTTCAATTGCTGAGCTATATGTATTTGAACATCTTCTGAAGCATAATGAAAATCATCAAGCACTAATACTAGTCCATTATCTTTAAAATATTTGATTACTCTGTCTTTATTTAATACAAATTTTTCAGATTTATTAATTTCTTTTTTTGATTCCATATTTCCCTTTAGGTTTACCTCTCCAAATTCTCCGCTAACAGATAAACCCACTTTCACTCCTATAATGTTCCAAAAATCTTCGCTATCTTTAAAATCTACTCCCGACATTTCTATAAGATTTTCTAAAGCTATAACTTTTTCACATAAAACAGTCTTACCCATCTTAGATGGGCCAATTATAGAAGTCAAATAACCAGAAACCTTTAAGGCTTGTCTTAGTCTAAGTTCATAGTCTATACCTAAATCAGTTGATTTTCTTGATACATATGTATATTCTGGAAAAGCACCTGGCTTAAAAACTTGTTCTGCCAATAATCTATTCATTTTATCACTTCCATTCATTAAACATTTATTATAATATATAAAAACAATTTATTCTTTATTTTATATATTAACATATTTAAGTTGTCTTATACATATTTAAGTATATTTTAAGTATGTTAAAGTACTAATTTATAGATAAAAGTACTTTAACATATATAATACATACTATTTAACAATATATTTAACTAAATCTAGTTCTATTCTAAATTACCTTCCATATAATTACTTGAAAAATACAGCTACAAAAGAATACACTATACCCACAACTCCATCATCCAATAAATCAATTAATCTTTTCAATTCATCTCTCATATCATTCACCTAACAAACTTCTTCAAGTTCTATAATAGGTAATACTCCAATAGATTTTAATTTCTTATATATCATCAATCTTCCTTTTTGAGTCCATTTAGTATTCATTTTAATGTCGGGAGTTCCATCAACCTTTACAATATCTATTGTTTCAGAATGAGTATATCCTTTACTTTGATAATCACTATATAATAACCATTGTCCACTCTGTTTGAATTGAATTCCTAATTCATGTAGTTTCTTATTCATAGCTTTACCACTCATTCCATAATCTTTAGCTATCTGAGTTATAGTTACCAATCCTTTATTTCTAAGTATCAAGTCTGTATAATCTGCTTTTGGTTTAAGTTCACCTATGATTTGTTGTTGTTTATTATTTGTTACTTCTAAAGCTTTTCTCTTTTCTCTCTCTTCTTTTAGGTCAGTTGCTAATTTAATAATTGTGTCTGGATTAGATAGTATTTCTTCTATCTTTGTGTCAGTTAGATATGCTCCATGTTTACGAATAGTTGGTATTACATCTGTAGCTAACCATTTTTGAAATTTTAATGCTGCTTCATTTTTAGCTTTCATTCCTAACATATAGAAAAGTGACTCTGGTATGTAATCATCTTTCCCCACAAGTGGAGAAAACCCCATTTCAGTTATAAATCCATTCATTCTTTCCCATTTAGGATATATTTTATTATTTTTTTGTTGATACCATCCAAAACCTATTGCGGTATCTTCAGCATTAATACCTATACTTCCATCTTCGAAGTTTATCGTTCTAACACTTGTACCCAATTGTTCATTTGTGAACACTTCATTTCTTTTTTCATTACTCATACACACATCTCCCTTTTTATTTGAATTTTTATTAAGAGACTGATATAATAAAATTAGTGTTATTGATTATTATATCAATCTAATTAAAGGTTCTACTGCTCGCCAAAGTTTGTAGAATCTTTTTTTGTTTAACACATTTAGTTGTTTAATAACCTCTTTCGTGTGATTAATTTATATCATATATCATTCGTTTTGTGTTGTCAAGATTTAATATATTATATATCACCTTTTTTGTGGTATAATACAAGAAAGGAGTGATATCATGTTTGGAGAAAGATTGAAAGAATTAAGGCTTAAAAAAAAATTAAAACAATCTGAATTAGGTAAAGAGATAGGTATTTCTGCAAGCACAATAGGTATGTATGAACAAGGTAGAAGATTTGCAGACCAATCTACATTAATAAAATTAGCACAATATTTTAATGTTACCACTGATTATCTTTTAGGGTTTTCTGAGACGAACTACTCAGTTAATGCAACTATAGCTGGATTATCATCTATTCGAGAAGATGAAATTATAACTAATGAATCCATAAATGAAACAATAAAATCTAAACAAAAAGATGTTCTTATAAAAAAATTATATTCAGAATCTCAGAAATTAAATAATAATGAATTGGAAGCAATCATTAATATAATTAATATATTTAACAATAAGAAAGAGAATGATTAAAATACATTCTTCTTTTTTATTTCAGCAATTTCACATATTTTTAATATTCAACCTAAAAAAGCATATAAATAGCTCATATCTTCCTCAATATATATCTAAACAAAATCTTTCTATTAACCTAAAGATAATATTATACTTAAAATCAAGACAATACATAATAACATTCATATACTTTTTGTTATCTTAGTTTAGTATAATAGCACTATTTCAAAATGACAACAAAACATATACATTTGTTGTCATATATGCTACACTTATGAAAAAGGAGCTGATAATATGAGTGTTGGAGAAAATATAAAAACATTTAGACTAGATAGAAGAATGACACAAGAACAATTAGCAAAGAAGGCTGGTATATCAAGAGTTGCATTAGGTAATTATGAAAGAGAAGAAAGAACTCCGAGTCTAGATATACTTGAAAAATTAGCTGTAGCTCTAGACACATCTACATATATTATTATAAATTTTAATATTTTAAGTCTAGAAGATATTTATGACATAAAAATAATACAAAATGAATATGTTCCATTAACATCAATGCAAAAAAAGAAAATAAAAAATTCTTTGGAGTCTTACTCCTTAGAAATGAATCTGTACACTATTTGTAATATTTATGATGATTTTTTTACTAAAAATCTGTATATGTCAAGAGCTTTTATGTATACTCTATTAAATAGATTTGAAGAAGCATTAGATGATTATAATAATGCAATTAGTTTAGACCAGAATTTTTCTCAAGCATACTTAAATAGGGGAGAACTTTACAGTTTTCTTGGATTTAAAGATAAAGCAAAGAAAGATTTTAATAAATATAACGAAATACATTTTTTGGATAATAATAAATTTATGGTTGGTAGTAATGAAGAATATGATATAGTAGAAAAGGCTGAAAAGAAGATACACAAACAATTTATTAAGAATAAATTTAAAGATATCCCTTCGTTATCCAATAAAATAAACCTACTAAACGATGATTGCCTAGACTTAATCTCCAGTCTAGTAGATAAGCTAATACAAGATAAAAATAACCTAAAATAAGTATCTCAACAATCAGAGATGCTTATCTTTATTTATAAATATATAAACATAATTATACTTGTCATACTTCTGTCATCATTGAAATTACTAAACAGCAAATAAAATGTTCCTCTCAGGAACACTTGTTTAAATTCCAACACTTTCAGTATAAAAAAACAACCTCTTATGTTCGATTCTAAGCAATTAAGGTAAATATAAGTAATCATTTTCGCAAAGCCTTAAAAACGCATATACGAGGTCACATTTTTCCAATAAAAAAAGATACCTCCTCACAGAAAGTATCTTTTAAAATTTCATTATTAATAAATTTAAGGCACCTATCAATCTAAACCATGCATAAATATTAACTTTTTTCTTTTTGTTTCTCTGATAATGCCTTAATCTTTGCAAATTCACTATTTGATTTTATTATATTTTCTAAAGCCCTATAATTTGATAGAAAGTCATCTGTCTTAGTATTATTACTATCAGAATAATCTACATAACTTCCACTTGGTTCAGTTGCAAAACTATAAAAATTTGTATATGAATTATAAAACTTATCTATTGTTTCTAACATAGTTTTTAAATCATCGCTACCTTCAGGAATATTTTTTAATGTACTATATATTTTTAAAAGCTCATCATCATATGTTTTAGCTTGTGCTATTTCACCACTTTTATCTGCCATTGCTGAAAAAATAGCAGCATCAATATCAGAGCCATGTTTATCATCATAAATATTTTCTTTCCAATATGTCTGAATAGTATCAGAAATATCTTCTAAATTAGCTCCTGCTACATAACTTTTCTCTTGAAAATCTATAATAGTCATCATATATTTTTCTCTTGCCTCTTGTTGTTTTTTTTCTTTAATACTATTATTAGCAAAAATTCCCACTATAACTACCAATATTATACCAGCAAAAATATAAATATATTTTTTATTTATAGGTGCTTTTTTACCTTTTACTTCTTTTTCATCCACACCTTTACCACACTTGGAACAAAAAAGTTGTCCTTCTAATAACTTTTCTCCACATGATGTACAAAATTTAGTACTATCATTTTCCTGCGATACTTTGTTTTCATCTTCACTCATATAAAATCCCCCCCTATAATATCCGTTATAAGCTTACAGTAATTTTACTGTCCCCCAAAGCCTATTCTACCAACACTATAATTATAGCAGGAAAGATGTAGAATTACCTCTATTAATTGTATATATTTGTAAAATCAAGTATTCAAATCATATGCTTTAATTAATTATGATTGTCATACCTCTGTCATCATTAAAATAGCTAACTTATGTTAAAATAATTTCAAATCAATCCTTATTAGTTTATAATAAGTATATAATATAAACTGGAGGTATCTTATGAAAAAGAAATTCTTATCTGATTTATCATTGATGATTTCAGTGATATCAATGATATTAGTAATTTTGGAATTATTAAATATAATTAAAATACCATTAACAATTATAACATTATTATTCATAACTCTATTAAGTATAATGACATGGATAAATTATAAAAATAATAAAAAAATACAAATGTCTATTGAAATTTTAATACTTATCATCTTTATTATTTTTATAATTCATAATTTACTTTTTAATAATCTGTAAAAATATTATATCTTTTAAATAAAAAAGACAATCTTAATTGACTGTCTCTATTAAATCACTATTTATTACTTAATCTATGTACAAATTTATCAAGAATATTTTTTACTAATAGATTTACTTTCTTAGCATCCTTTAACCAATTTGCAATAGGCGGACTTAAAGTATAGTATACTTTTATAGAAATTCTTCCTAACAAATGCTTAGATAAAATATCATCTCTAAATTTTCTTAGTACTAATACTTCTGTTGCGTCATAAGAGCCATATACAGCGGTAGCTATATAACATCCTGTATTTATACTTGGAGCTTCATAATCTGGCTCATATTTTTTTATATCTGATACTGTATCATTGTATAATGCAGAAAGTTCACTAGTTGTTTTCACTCTAATAAAATCTATAATCTCTTGATTCTTATCATAATTAAAACCTTTTACATACTTACGACTCGTATAAAGCTCTGTGATACATTTAAGTAAACTTTTAGCTGAGTCTAAATATATATTTCTTAAACCTTCATCTTCTCCAATTCTATAGTCCTGTAGAAAATTAGCATTATATGAAAACATTTTTTTGCATTCTTCTAAATTATCCCAATATAAACGTATATGCTCTTCAGAAGTTTGATTTGTAAAAAAATATCTTTGAGCATAGTTAAATCTTTCAATTGCAACATTGTATAATTCAGTTGTCATTATACGTTTCTGTCTAAAAAGTCTTTCAGTACTAGGATTAAATTTTACAAATAAATCCCAAGCTTTTTCTATGTAATTTAAACAGATATCTATATTTAAATCATCTAAGTCACAATATCTTATATTTGAAACAGCTTTAAAAAACAAAGAGTTGTAATCATCTGGGTTAGATTCTAGAATTGTACAATAGTAATCATACGCTTGACCCCAATTACCTGAATCATACTCCAATTTAGCTAATTTTGCAAGCTTTCTATATTTATCACTTTTATACATATTAAAATCAGGAGATGATTTTTTTAGATTTATACTTTTTAAATCTATCTTTTCTCCACAGTTTATACAGAAGCAAACTTCTTTAGAATCTTCTGCCATAATGATTTCTTTACATTTAGGACACTTCACTTCCTTTTGACCCATAATATCCCCTCACATTCAATGTTTTATAGTTAATAAAATTATAGCATATATTGACATATTATGTATATTTCACACTTACCATTATTACAGCTATATATTAAATCATTTTTATAAAACTTCATGGGGTCATAAACTATGTAATATCTTTAAAATAAAAAAGACAACCTCAATTGATTGTCTTTTAATACCTATTTCTATTTAGGTTTACGTTTCTTTGTACTAGTTTTTGTATATGATATCCCAGTTCCAGGTATACTCAATGTAGCTGATTTTCTTCCTTTTGAATTAACAGAGACTCTAGCACCTTTAACACCAGCACTTATCCCTACACTTTTCTTTCCTAAATTTAATTTTACTCCACCACCTAAGTTTATGCTTTTTCTAAAATTAAATCCCACAGATACAACCTCCCTTATATATTTCAAATAAATATACTTAAAATTATATTTGTCATATACTTGTCATCATTGATATATCTAGTATCTACATCTTTTTGTGCTTTTTCTTTTTATATACTACTCCAGCAGCTACTGCTACAGTTCCAGCTCCAACACCATATGTAATATTTCTACTTTTCTCTTCTTCTCTTTTTTCTAATCCATCATCATATATACCTTTTAACTTAGTCTCAATAGACTTCATTTCACTTGGTACACTAAAATCTTCTTCATTGTAACCTTGATTATATACACTTTCTTTTACTTTAGGTAGTTTAACTTTACCATTATCATATCCTTCTTTAAACCAATTAGAATATTTAACATTACCTATAGTTGATGTATCAAACTTTTCTCCTTTGATAGCACTCTCAAATCCTTTAGTGTTATAATCATTTTTTAATTGTTCTTGTATTTCATCATAAGCACTATTATAAGCATCTTTAAACTCAGAATCTATGTTTTCTTCAAATGTCATTTTCTCTTTATCTTTATTACTATCCTCTATTCCTTTAGCTTTATATTCTTCTATCTTTTTAGTTTTATATTCATTGTATCCATTCGAATATCCAGTATCATAAGCACTTTTTAAAGCTTCTTTTTCATATTTATTATTAGATTTAACACCTGTAAGTCCTAAATTATATCCAGCCTCTTCAGCTGCCTTTTCTTCTTCTTCTAATTTGGTCTTGCCTATTTCATATCCTTCTGAGTACTTTGATTCATATGTATCACTATAATCTCCACTATAACTTGCTGAACTATAGTTCCCTTTATACCCATCCTCATATCCTTGATTATATCCTTTTTCTCCAACAGATTTCTTTTGCTTTTCTTCATTATTAACCGAAGTTGTTGTTGTTCCAGAGCTACTTCCTACTCCAGTATAAGGACAACCACCATTATTATGTAGATGAGCTGGATAACCACCACAATGATAGTGATAACTTCCTAATCCAGATTTATTCTTATTGTCACGATGGCCTCCAGATGAATCAGTTCTTCCTGAGTGTGCATATGAAAAGCTCCCTATACTAATCATAGTCAAACTCATTATTACAGCTATTAACTTTTTCTTAAACATAATATATTTCCCCCTAAAATATTCTATAATTTTATTATATCAGTCAATATATTATGTTTAAACCGTTTAAATTCGACAAAGATAAAGTTTATTCTACTGGTACACCTAATCCATTCATTGTAGTTTTAAAAACATCTATGTACTATCTCTTGTGCTTTAGCTTTGCTCTCATCATATAATAAGCTTGAGGTCTATATATAGATTATCTTTAGTACTACCATGTTACTATACTCCACCATGTTCAAATCTTTCCATCGGAAAGGCATGTTCTATACTATAAATATCAACAATATTCTTTACTAACAAATTTACTTTCTTGGAACATTTTAACCAATTTGCAACAGTAATGTATTATCTCTTAAATAGCCCTAAAGAACAAAACTTCATAGTTATATAATTTTTTAAAGCATATATCATCTATTTTTTTAGTGTATAAAAACACTTATTTATTAAAGTAATATTTATATATTTTATAGTTGAGAAACCAAATTTAATTATTATAGAATTGAGTAAAATAATTTGTAATTAAAAACTATCTATAGCAAAATATATATGGTATAATTTTTCGTATATATTGTCATGAATATTTTTCAATTATATAACTATTCATGGAATATTAAATTTTCAAAAGTTAATATATTACTTATACTTTTAACTTCTTTTTAAAAAATAGCTATTAAAAAAATAATTATTCATTTCAATTTAATCATATTCAAAATAAACCATCATAACTAATTATAGTTATATATTCTAATGAAAGGAAAATATTACTTAATAAGCTATTACTTAGTTGATTAAGTAATATAGGGAAACATAATATGACTAGTATCAGCAGATATTTTATGTCAAAGATATTTTTTGATATTGATAAGGAAGCAGGTGTTTCTACTTGCGATAATTTAAGTCTAATAGAAAGAACATTACGTGGAGTTAATGGAGATGATTTAAAAGTAAAAGTAGGTTATTTTAGTACAGACTATAACAAAAAGTTAAACAAAATACAAAATAATAGCTTTAAAAGAAACATTTTGTTCGTATCATCATATGGTGATACTTATGGTAATTGTGAATTTTCGTCAATTTTGTCAATGATTTCATGTGCCTGGTTTAATCAAATAAATTGGAAATTTTGCAATCCTGGATTTGATGTCTACTATCTATTTTACAACCAACAAAATTTAAACAAAATAAATTATGATGAGAGAAAGTTTACTGAAGAACTTTATAAAAGTTCAGGTGATTATAGTCTTGTAGTTTCATGCTTAAGCAACATTAACTCTCCTGGTTATACATCAAATTTGAAAGACAAAGATTTCCTTATTGAACTAAAATTAGAGAACATGAATCATGATTTAAAAACTTATGAAGCCATTAAAAATACAGGAATTTATATTCAAAATAAATTTGATTTTGTAAGAGAATTACTTACATTTAGGAAAGTTATTCGAAATGTTAAAGAACAACAAAACTGGACTAACAAGTTCAATTCAACCACAAGTGACATGGCCAAGGATATATTCCAGACTATAGCAAAAGTACCTATAGAGGCAAATTTCTTCAATGTATTTGTTCATGAATTATGCCATGTTGTGGAACTTTATCATAATTGCGGAATGTTGAACCCAGATGATATTGGTAAGGATAAACATGTGGAATTTTCTCATGCTGTAATATTTTTCCCAATTATAGGCCATTATTTGCAAAACTTTCCTGCATTATCATTTACAAATGTAAAAGATTTGATGATAAGTTTTTTGCAAATTATTTAGAATTTTAATATGATTCAAAATATAGAATAATTGAATATATTTTATTTGATTAATCTGTTTGAAGTAATTACCTAAAGTAGATTAGGTTTTGAAAGTATATAAAAGCTGTTGTCTAGTAATTTATTCTACTTTTATAACAGCTTTTTTCTCATATCTGCAATTATTTTTTCTAAATTTTTAGCATTCAAACTTTGCTAATAAGTATCCTATATTCTTTGATAGTCCAATTGTATTTTTCCGCTTATGAAAACAACTCTTCATTAGTTATCCTAAAGGTACGCCTAATTCATTCATTTTAGATTTAAAACACTTTGGTATCTTAGTTCTTACTTTAGCTTCACTTTCACTCATTATATTTGTCTTTGGTCTAAACTTAGGTTCTTCTTTAGTACTACCATGAGTCCAAACACTACCACCTTCAAATCCATACATGGGAAAGAAACTTCCACATTTAAGAGAACTCCACCCACCATTATTTTTTATCTCAGATGTGACAGAACTCGCAGTAATCTCAGCTATTTCAGAAGCATCTAATAAATCTCCTGTTCTTTCATAAATAGTTGGGATAAAACTTCCATAAGCTTGTTTAACTACCTCTTCTTTCATGATTGCTTTCATTTCTTCTCCAACTTCAGGCATAGATGCAGCAATCTTAACTTTAGTATAAGCAACTAACTCATCTAGAGACTTAAATACCATCTAATTCACTACCTTATCTTTGATATTATTCATCTTTTCGATTTCTTCAGTCTCTTTGAGTACTCTATCTTGTAATATATCATTTTTTAACTGACCTAATTTAATCTCAGTATTCATTAGTAAGGATGCAGTTAACTCATTCTCTATTTGACCTATGTGATACATCACAGTTTCTAATTCACTAGATATATTACCATTTATTAAATTTTCTATTTCAATATTTAGTTCTATATTAGTCAACTCATCAACTAACATTTTAAGAATATCTTCTTGAGAAAATGCTAAATCTGGATTTTCCATACCAGCCCATATTTTATTTAATATCTCTTCCTTAGTTTTCTTATCAGGATTTCTAACCTCTATGTACTCCTCTTTACCATTCTCATCTACAATAGGTATAATAGCTCTAACCTCATCTTGCATTAATTTATCTACTTGTATCTTATTCATATCTATCTCTCCCTTATTTTATTATTGGATATTTACACTTAATAGAAACTTTACAGTTTCCAGTAAATTTCAATATATTTACACCTCTTCTTAACCTAATCCACTTTCTATTAACAATATTAAATCTATTCTCTCCATTGTCATTTAAAACAGTATAGTACAAATTATCTATCGTTATTTTCTCATTTAATTCTAATCCACTTATAACTAGACTATCTTCTTCATTATCACTGATAGTAGAATTTCTAATAGTTATATCTCCATCTTTCAAACACTCAATATCAATTACTGGGGCATATTCTTCATCTGCATTAGATACATTATTTAGTTTAATTTCCCTTGTATCTTTAACAGTTATTGATTTTTGGAAATTTCTATATGCATAATTCGTATAGGGCTGAAACTCTATTTCCAATACACCTTTTTTATCTTTTGTATACTTTTTTGTTATCTTTCTTGCCTTCAAATAATAAATTTCTTCTATATTGTCAAAGGATATAAATGGTTTAAATTCTCTCTGCCAAAACCAATTACATATATTCTCTAAAGTATAATCATCCCACTCATAAGCCTCTCCATGTTCACTACACAAACAGAATTGTAATGTTATTGGTTCAATAGTAGTTTCATCCTCCGAGTAACAAGGATTCTTATTAAAAGTATTATCAGATTTAATTGCTTCTTCATAAGGTAACCCATATTCATTTAAAATATCATCATCACCCAATGTAACCAACTTGATGTTCATAGATTCGCTTGAGATATTATCAAATAAAAACTTATCATCTAAAAATACCAATTTATCACCTTCTTTCATTTTTTTAAGTTCAAATCCGATTAAAATTATATTTAAACGTAAAAAAATAACCCCTACTCAATAAAGAGTAGGGCAATTCACTATTTCTTAGATTTAACATCACTTTCATCTATTAATTCAGCACCTAACATAGAGGCCATTCTAATAGGGCTAACATCTTCATTTCCAACAAATGCAAATGTTACATATTCTTTATTTTCATCTGGTAAAACATCTAGTGTCATATTAAATCCAGATGGATTTTCAGCAGTAAGATTTAACTCTATACTTCTTTGTGCTTTTGCATTTGGAATAGTCATATATAATACCATATATTCACCATCAGCAGTTTTAGCCATAACATCTGCCTCTACTACATAGTTTGGAGCAGTAGATTCTTCTTTTATTTTTATAACTTTTGCTTTTGGTAACTCTTCTAAATAAAATACTGCTACCTTATCTCCTGCATTAAAATCAGCAGTAGATATTGTTATCTCCGTATTAGAACCTGTTACAGTTGAAGTAAATTGTAATTTCTTAACTAAAGATATACCATCTTTTTCAACACTATATACAGATATACTATTAGTGACTGGTTTTACATTTTCTAAAGTAACTTTCTTAGTAGCATCAGAAGTTAATAATTTTCTTTTACCAACCTTAGCAGATTCTTCAACCATATCAGAAGCTAATAGCATTGCCAGTTGTGGCATTTGTATTACCTCTTGCTCAAGTGCTAAACTACAAGTCACGCTCCCATCAAAGGCAATGGCATTCGCACCTTTCGCTTTAGCATAAACTGATTCTGAATCCAATTTAAAGTTAAAAGCATTTAAATCTGCTGTATAAAAAAGTGGTTCTCCAGTTGTTTTATTTTTTACTATTATATTACTTGCATCTTTTATCGCAAATCTCATTATTTCATCATCCTCTCATTTTTACATAAAAATAACACTGCTATTTAACAGTGCTAGTTTGTATTTTTATTTCTTTAGACCAATGTTTCATCTTATCTGCTCCAATTTGGTATTTAAAAGACCATGCATAACCTAAGTTTTCATTATAATTCTTAAATTGAATTTTAGTCTTATAAATATTAATCAGTTGCCAATAAGTCATTTTTAATATTTCATTTATATGAATATGCCCATCTATATTTTGAACTATATTTATATAATCACATAAATGATATGCTTCTTTTTCTCTTTTTTTTCTTTCCTTTTCTTTGAAGTGTTCAATTAACTTTCTTTCTCTCTCAGAACCAGTATTTTCAATCCATTTATCTTCATCATCTTGGAAGCTTTTTTTATCAATACAAAACATTTCTAAAATTAAATCTGATACTAGTCCAAAATCTTCTCTGCTTATAAAAGCATTTTTCTTTTTATCCTCTGATTTAATTAAAATACCTATTTTAATATTATTCATATACTCAATATTTCTAATGTCAGTTTTATATAATATAGATAAAGATTTTTTTATTTTATCACTAAGTAATTCAACTTTCTCAGAAGAGTTTTTCCTTGATGTTAACATCATTAAATCTAAGATGGGTATAGCATCATACTTACATTTTAGTTCAAATGATTCCTCGTTACATAGCTGAGAATAACTCTTCTCAAGTATTAGAAACGGGTTGACCAGCTCTAAATTAGCCATATCTGAATTAATAAGCTCTTCAATAGTAGGTTGATATATAGTTCCTAGTGTTTCACCTAGTTTAATTGGAAGTCCTGTAATATAGTAATTTTCTAACATTACATATCACCAAAACTTTCAGCAGATACAGTTATTACAAATCCATTATAATCAGTACTTAAATTATACATTTGATATACATTTTCTAACTTAATCTTACCTATACCAGCTATTTCCTCATTTTGAGTTATTATATCGACTATGCAACACATCAACGCAACATCTCTTAGGCCATTTGCCGTATCTTGGCATTCATCATGACAGACAACACCAATTTCTATCTTTGTTTTTTTAACTGTCCTACTTCCCTCAGAACATGGTCTATACTCTGACATAATTATGAAAACTGATATATCTGCTTCTTTTAATACTTTTTCCACTCTTCTATTTAGAAATACCTTCTTGTTTCTAAGCTCTTTAACTGGGTTTTTTATATCAGGCATGGATAGAATATCTTTTTGGCATTCATCATTATAAATCATAAATTTAGCGAAGTCTTGATTTGACATTAGAGTTGTTCCAATATTTGAAATTAACTTGTTAGGGAAATCCATATAAACTAATAATATCTACCCCCTTAGCATTATCTTTTTAGTATCTATTATTTCATTTGTATCTTTATCTTTAGCTAATAGCAGTACTTCTAAGCCAGAATATTTAGCTAGTGTGTTAGATTGTAAGACGCACAATTTCTCATCTTGATTAATTATGTTACAATAGTTATACTGCTTCTCTAAGAGCCACTCAACACCTTGAGCATGGTCTATAGTGTATTCATTTTCTTCGCCTAGATTAATAAATTCTTCACCCATAATCTTACTAAATGGGATAATTACATTATCATTTTCAGATAACTCATTATAAGCAATATTATTTATTGTATCATCTTTTGAAATTAAAGCATCTTGTAAACATATAGCTTTAATAAGTCCATCTGAGCCTGTTTCTCTGCCATTATACTCAAAGTCATTTACCGATGTAACTCTAAATACAGTTTTACCAGTTAACATTATTCTAGTGTCAATATCTATAGTTTTAGTTATATGATTACTTCCAAAATAAAGTTGTCTTTTTGTATCTGCTACAGATGTATATTTATTATCTGCCATACCATCAGAATATAAAGTTAAGTTTTCTACTGAGAGAGGAATTTTATATGTCTGACCTTTATACTTATAATTAAAGAATTGATTACATCTTTTTATTATAAAATGCTTATATGTATCCATTTCTTTATGTTCTTTAAATATAGTCAGCCAGTAACAATTATCATAAAAAAGATAACAACCTACATCTACATTTAAATCCGATTCAACTAATAGATTTTTTTCATCTAGTGACCTTTTATCATTATTAGTTATATCATTAATTGCAACTATAGATCTTTTAGTATCTTCTGTTATACAAACTTCATCTATATCAGTTATAGGTACTTCAATACAGGTTGGTGTTTCTTTTAAATATTTCTTAAAGCTTAATCTAAGTTGTAATATTCTTTTTTCTTTAGGAGTTGAGCATCCTAGTCCAATTCTTTTTTTATAATTACTAATATAGCTATTCAATTTTATCCCAACCTTTAAAACCTTTATATACATATCTTGTCTTGTATTTGGCAAGTTGCTCTCTAATTTGAACTTCTAACAAACAAAGCTTTGCTAACATATTAGCACCAGACTTAGTATTATAATCTGAGTCAGTTAACATCTGTTTTAAATTTTCTTCTCTAAGAATCTTAGGTTGAAGCCACCAAATCATCATTCCATAAGCTAATATAATTATTTCATCTAAATCAAGGTCTGAAACTATTTCACCTAAATATTTACTCTTAAATAAAATTTCTTCCTCTGTTTCTGTTTCAAAGGTTATTACACAATTTTCTTCTTTAAATTCTATAGTATAATCTCTATTGATTTCGTATTCTTTATTTGTAGATTTACCAATCAAATAAATATCATAATTTTTATTAATTTGATTAAAAACATATTCTGACTGGTCAATTGGAATTGTAATACATGATTCTTCTTGTCCCATTATAGATAAATCTTTTTTACATTCAAAAAAATCAAATGTAGCCTTTTGAAGATATGAATACATCATATCCTCAATTATTTCTTCTTCAAGTAATAACATCTCTTCATCATTTATTAGAGAAAGAAATTGCTTATATATCTCTTTTATTGGTGTAGCCATAACATCACCTTTAATCTTCAAATAAACTTTGTAAACCTAGTCTAGTAGCTATTAAACGTTCCTTATAATGAGAATCAAACTTACCCTTTTTGTATAATTCGATTACTCTTGAGCCTAAACACTCTATTAGTCCATAGTTAGCTTTTTCAACTATATTTACAAATCTATCATTATCTAATTTTAATAATATATAATTTATGTAGTCTAAATCATACCCACCTAAACCTTCGTAAACATCTTTTAAACTTAAATACTCCAATATATCCTCAACAGTATAATCATCACTATCAACATCCACTATAGTTATAAGATAGTTTTCAAAATAACCTCTATGTTTGTTTGATATTTCATATAAGTCGGATAGTATAATAAATATCTTTTCTCCTACTTTATTCATTTCAAAGACTAATCTTTCATCTCTATCTCTATATAAAACTGTTCCAGTATCTAAGTTCATTATCTCTACTTCTATTTCATCTTTGAGTTTCCTCAGTTCATTTCTTAATTGTTTATATGTTTTTTTAGAAGTTTTTATTTGTTCAACTTCCTCTGAAACATCTTTTTTTGTCTTAGCAGCCATAAAAAAATCTCCCTTCTAAATAATATTATTGTATTTTATACATTCCAAATTTAGAAGCCACAACAACACCTAAATGCATTTTTCTTGACATGAACATCTCTATTTGTTGGTCATCTCTAGCTATTCCATCAGTATTTTCTATTATCATTGTGTCACCTTCAAATCCTAATTTAATTATCTTTTCATCATTTGGTATAACATATAAAATATTATTGCTTAATGCCCATTTATCTCTTTCAGCATCATAATAGTTAGGTAATTCTATTACAGGTGTTCCACTAAAGTTTTTAACATATCCAAAATTTCTTTTGTCATCTTTATCTAAGTCAGCTCCAACACCTTCTATATTTCCTACTGCTTCTGGAGTTCCATATATAGCAACAGATTGTCCAGTAGCACCTTTTACTTTATTAACTATTTTCTTTAAGTCCTTATCTGAATAAGCAGCACTAGTTTTTAAATTAGTATGCACAGATGCGTAAGCCCCTTCCATAGTAGATGCTATTGCCTCTGCTATATGATGTTGGAATGTAGAAGATACTCTGTCTACCATTTCAGACCAATCTATTCTTCCAGCTATAAATCTATCAAACTCTTCATATATAGCTATTGCTAATTTAAATGCAGATGTAGGGACTTTTTTACCTAATAGTCTTTGTCTTCTTGTACTATTTTTACCTTCAGCTATATTTGCAATTCTTAATAAGTCAGTATTTTTAACTGTAAATTCTTTTTTATTGCCTAAATCAAAGTTTTCTACATCACAAAAATCTGAAAAGGCTTCTTCAGTTAATCTATTTACTTTATCAGTTATTGTTTCAGATAATATTTGGAATATCTTATATTTATTTTCAAAGAATGTATATTGTCCCCATTTACCTCCACATATATCTATTATTTCTTTTCTTAATGCATCCTCACACTGAGCATAATTTTTTACTTTTCCGTTTAATATATCATTTGATAAATCTTTTAATGCTATTATATCTATAGCCATCTTTTTTCCACCTTTCTTTAGTCATTTTTCATTTTTAAAAAACTGTCTCCAGCTCATCTATTTGTTATTACATAAAAGATACATATACTGATTCTTGTCCATTGAAACTATATAATTCTTCAACTTTTGCAACTACTGCACCTGTAGTTTTCTTTGTAAACTTATATGTATCTGCTTTAAGTTCTAATTCATCTCCAACGGCTACTACACCATCAAAATGTTTTTTAGCTAAAGTCATACATAATCCCTTATGAGGTAATCTAACTCTATCTATTTCACTTGCTTTTAATTCATAATCTCTTTCATCTAATCTTTCATCATATTGAAGTGCAACACTGTCTAAAATTCCAAATCTGCATCCTTCTGATAACTTTTCTATTTTATAACAATCATTTCCTAGCTCTGAATCGACTAAGCCACCTAATGCAACTATTGCACCATTTTCTAGTACATCACTTCCATTCTTTGCTGTTACAACATCTGGGTACTTGTCTATATCACAATTTAATATCGCTTTATCTGCCATTTTTATATCTCCTTTTTTATTTTTTCATAAAAATAAACACTACTTATTTGAGTGTTTTTTCAATATTTGTTCATATGATTTTGTATTTTTATTTTCATCTTCTAATGTAGATGAATAATTTATTTTTGCTTCTTCAACTATAAGTCCCTTATCAGAATTAAATTTCTTTGTGTTTTCTTTTAACTTAGTATAATCAAGTAAACTTAACTCTTTCCTTAAATCCGCTAAAGATAACTCTTTGTTTATAGCGGATTCTTTAAAAATCTTAACTTCATCTTCTGTTAAAGAATTAAACTCTGAGATAATACTAGAAACTTCTACTTTATATTCTTCCATTTCTTTATCGGCCTTGAATTTTCTTAAAACCCCCAACTCTTCAGTTAGATTTTTTATCTCAGTTTCTTTTTCACTAAACTTTTCAAGTACTAATTCTTTTAAAGTATCCTCTTTAGAAAAAGTTTCTATAACTTCTCCTTCTTTTTTCTCTCTCCATTCTTCTGTATATGATTTTCTGTTTTCATAATCTAAAACAACATCATCTCCATCTATAGAATATGGTACACCATAATAATTACAATAATTTATATTATCTTCTAATATAGCTATTTTTTCTTCAGGTAGAATAGTTTTTAAATAATATTCTCTTGCTGTGTATTTACCTCCCCAATAAGGGTCTTCAACCTCAACCATCTTATTTTTTAATTGACTATTAATAGAAATATCTATATCTTCTATTGATAATAAATCATTTTTCTTTTTATCCAATACATTTTCCTCCTTCCCTTTAAATGAATACATTTCTTTACAAATATCATAAATTGCTTTTTTATATTTTGAAAAATTACTATATGTATTTATAGATGCCCCTTCAATTCCAGGTGCAACATCATCTCCTAAAATAGTAATTCCTAAAAAACTAAATTTTTTAATACTATAATATCCATCAGCTTTATCAACCTCTCCATCTTCAACTGCTATTTCCATACTTACACTTTTTGACTTTGACTCTGTCAATAATTGATATGCTGAGTTAGAATAATGTTTCCAGATAAGTCCTGTACAGTTTAGATATGTCTTTCCATCTTCTTCTGTATAAGTTATTTCAGTATTATTTGGAATCACACCAAGCGGTCTTTCTAAGAATTTATACTCTATAGAATAACCATCCTCATCCTTTACAACTTTAGTTATCATATTGTGTTCATCAAAATCTACTGCATTTTCTTCTTCATCATATTTTATGTATCCAAGTATTGGTATATCTGATAAAGTTGATTCTGCTTCATTTATAGTTGACAAATCAAACTTAGTTTTATTTAAATTTTTACCTTCATGTAAAATTTTTAGTTTTACATTTAATTTTCTATCATCTTCTTCATTAGAAAATGTCTCAAATCCACATGGAATACTAACTACTTTCAACGTCTCACCTCCTTAAATAAACATTACATCGCTAAAACTTATATCTTTAAAATCTTCCTTATTAAAATTAAATATCTCATCAGGCTTATTTTCAAATAAATAAAATGATTCTTCACCACATTTATTTTCATTAATAAAAGTAAATCCTTTTTTCATTAATTCGTCTTTTTTATCACTTGTAAATGCAATAATAAATCTTTTATTATTTGTTTTCATCTTTTCTATCTGTTTTATTTCCATTTGTACCACCATCACCTTTGTCTTCATTAGTAGGTCTTCCAGCATCATTATTTGAAAATGTATATGAAGCTTGTTTAACTGGCAACAAATCATCTATTTCCATTAGTTGTTCTGCTTTATATAAATTAGCAATTTCAATTGGCTCTTTTCCAGTACTAGCTAAATATACTAGCCTGCTATCTCCTACACTATTTATATTTTCTCTAAGTTGTTGTGATATCTTAGATTGGTTAAAATGAGTTGTACCAACAAAGTAAAGTTGGAATGCTTTAGATGAGTTCTTTTTATTTAATTCATAATTTATCCATGTCTCTATTTCATTTTGAATTCTCATTGGTATTAAACTATCTGCTATAACACCATCTGCAATAGATTCTGTATTTATTTTATCTGAGTTAAAAAGAGCAGTATTGATTCCAGCATTATCGAATATAAATTCTTTTGCTTCTTTAACATAATCATTAATCTTTGATTTTCCATCACTTAGATTAATCCCCTCCATATCTAGTGGAGTTACTGCTACAGATGTTCCTGCTGGTAAATTGGATTTTATATCATGGTAGTATGCACTTAATAAATCAAATGCAACTAATGGTTCATCATTTTTACCATAAGGTACTTTTCCATGTATTAGCTTAATACTTTCAATAATTGCATTAGAACCCTTTAAATCTTTCATATCTTCAAGCTCTAAGATATCATCAAATAAAAAGCTAAAAAATGGTATTCCTTTTGTGGAATCAATATCTATATTGAATGCTACAGCATTATCACTTAATTCATAGTATTTATTTTCTATTAAGTCTTCTTTTTTTAATCTTCCATCATTTAATTTTTTATATGCGTCTTGAACTTCTACTGGAAATGCTGATAAGGTCTTTCTATTTATTTTTCGTAAATCAATACCATACCTTAATACCCCATTTACTTTGGATGTTATTGTGCAATAAGAAGCTGGTAGTTGTTGCATCATTATACATTTTGAATCTTCAATTTTATATAAGTATATTTCTCCTTGCTCTAATACTTTTTCAGTTATCCAAGGACAAATATGTTTAAGTTGATATTTTTTTAGAAGTGTAGCTGACTTAAAAAAAGAGTTGACATAATCATCTTTATCTTTGAATTTAGAAATATTTGTTGGTATTATATAATGGTCAAATGTATTCATGGTTGAAATCATATTTAGAATTCTTTTATATGTACCAGATGTTTCTTTAAGTAAAAGACTTACCTTTTGTAGTAATTCTACGTTTTTGTAAGGGTCTATCATAGCTTTTCTTACTTGGTCTCTACTTATATTTCTTATCTTGTACATTTCATTTGACAGATTTATAGTATTTTCTATCATTGCATAATTTCTTTGCCTTAGTTGCTCATTTAAGTACTTTATTTGGTCTAAAGTATAATCTTTTTTATCTCCTTTGAGTTCTATTATGGTTTCCACCTCCTGACCAGAATGAAATTATTTGTCCATTTTCTTTACTATTTCTCTTTTTTAATTCTATATCCAGTAAATTTGCTAGATAATTCCCATATGCTAAAGAAGAATATCTGTCTTTCCTTGCTTTTCCTTTTTCTTTAACTTTAAGCCACTTTTGACCATCATTTTTAACAGTTTCTAAGTTAATTAATTCGTTTACAAGTAGCGTAGTTTGTTTATATGGTAATATCATTCTTGCTTGGTCTGTATAATTTTTCTTTGCATATCCAGCTGTACTACTTAACATATCATTTGCTTCTACATCATTTATAGGTATCTTCATTCTATTTTTTAAAAATACATCCAGTAAACCAATTATACAATCATGATTTATTTGTCCATATGCCTTAATCTCAAATATAACTGGATAATTTTCTTTTGTAGTAAAATTATTATGTAAATGATTTGTATTAGCATGAGAAAATGCATTATATTCTTTATTTCTAGCATCATCATAATTAACTCTAAGTAAATCAGATAAAACACTTTGACCTACTCCTTGAGTGTCTATAACTAAGAAATCTGCTTCAAAATCAAAGAATAATTGCTTTAATCTTATTGCTTGTTTATCTGGCTTCATACCATTATGAGATTCTATATGAACAACCATTCTTTCATAATAATCTTTCTCGGGCAATAATCTCCAACATGTATATACTGAATTATCATTATTGTCTCCTTCTGCGATAGCAATGTCAGCAGAAATTATCCTTAGTTCACCTTTTCTTTTTTGTAAATTACACTTTACTTTTCCATTTTTAGCCGATAATACTTCTAAATCTGTTGGAGGATAAAACGGATTTTTTAATGTTCTACATGGATTTACATAAGATGATTTAAATATTGCATCTTCATTTTCTCCAAAGAAAAGTGATTCCATCTCCATAATCCAAGAAACAGCATCCATTTCTCTTTTCATTTCATCTGCTCTTTCTTTATCCAGTATTCCATGATGAAGAGAAAGTTTATAATTACAATTAAGTACAAATTTATCTCTACCATCTATCATGTCCTTCACATACAGTTTAAATTTATCATATGCTTCATGCATCCTAAACCATGCACTACTTAAGTATAATTCTTTATTAGGCTCTGGAGGGTAATCTTCATATTTTCCATCTTTTTTAAATTTTAGATTTCTACTTACATTTAGAAATGGTTTAAGAATTCTATCTTGTATCTCTTTTTTTACTAATCTAAATTCATCTACAATAAGTATATTAAAACGGAATCCTCTTGATTGCTCGTTTGAGACTATCGCTTCTATAGTGCTTCCATTGTGAAATGTAACTTTGGAGAATTTATTGTTATATTCTATTTTTTTTATCTCTCTAGCTAGCATAGGAGATTGTTTTACTAACTCTTTCTCTATTTTCTCCCTTATAATAAGCTCTGCCTGTGATTTAGTAAATGCAGCTATACCAATTTTAGAATTTGGATATAAAACAGCTCTACAACATGCATATACGGCAGCAATCCAGCTCTTTGCAAATCCTCTGGCACATATAAGCATTGCGTAGTTAACTTTGTCAAACATATATATTAAAATGCTTTGAACTAAATACAAATTGAGTCCAAAATAATCTATACAAAATCTATGAGGATTTTCTCTATAGAACTTAGTCCATTCAATTATACCTTCTTCAAAAGCTTTAGTTTTATCTGAATTAATCTCATGATTATTTAACTTTCTAGTTTTAGTTATCATTTGGATTGTCCTCACTGGCTAAGTCAAATACTTTTCTCATTTGCCCTATAAACCACTTATTAATATATGTTTTTATTTTATCTACATCTTTAAATTGCTCTGAAGGCTCTCCTATCGGTCTATAATTCTCTATCTTATCAATCCATGTACCCCATGTAATAGTTTCATTTTCCGCTAAACTTGCTTCTTGAATAGGCTTTATATTTGCATCATTCATAAGTTTTGATATTAAGGTATTCATTTTCTCAAATCCTGTAGCATCACCATTTCTTAGTGCCTCATCACTTCTTAATAAACATTTAGAAATTTGTTCTAATAGCATCTTTTCAGCAGGTCTTTTACATTGATATGCAGTAGAAAACTCGTTAAACTTATTTTCTAAGAACATATAATCTTCTTCTCTTAGCCCAGCTCCCCATCTTTCAACCATATCATTGTTTATTTTTACTTCATTTGCTTCAAAAGCACAATTAATCTTATCTTCTATAGAATTATCAATTGATGTCTTTCCTCGATATCTTGAATTTCGATTAATAATCTTCATATATTCATCAATAAAATCTTCAATTTTTTTATTTCTCAATTCACTTGCTAACTTATCATCAAAATAAATATCAAAATTAAGACATGTATGTTTTAATGCTTTTATATTGCTATTATATTTATTTTCTAGTCTATCAAAGATGTTTTTAAAACATTCTTTGCACACAGGTAATCTTCCACTATCTAAATATATATAACTATAACTTTTCCAGAAATATCTTTCTTCATATTTTTCTTGTTTACAGCAAGAACATTTTTTCTTATTTACTGCCATATATTATTATCACCACCATAAAAAAAACCACTAGAGAATTAACTCCCTAGTGGTTAATAGGGAGATTCAGTTCAATTAAGAGCTGAGATAAGTCTACAACTATAAACTTAACTCAGCTCTTAATAAATAGTTTATAGTTTACTTAAATTTATATTATAAGTACACAATCTTCCATTTTCATTAAATATCATAAATTTTTGCATTGCATATGAACTTAATCTTAGATTTTTAGCGTATGTATCTGTTCCGCAGAAACTTCCATTTACACATATTTCACTTTCTCCAAAACTATCTTCTTTACAATTATGTAGATGAGCCATGAAGATATAATCAGGAATGACTTTTATTAGAGATGTAAGCTTAGGAATTGCAGTTGAGATTTTATCTTTATCTCCATGGACTCCTAGACATGTATTTCCACATATTTTGGCTATTATTATATCATTGTCTTGTACATTGTTTTGAAATATAACATTATTTATATTATTAATTCTTAATTTTATGTATTCATCTATTAATAGTGTAAAATTATCTTTATCTAAATTTTCATCTTTCTTTGGAAGAACTCTATCATGATTTCCTCCTACTGAATAAACTACAACTTCATCAATTCTCTGAGATAGCTCATATATAAAGTCACTGAGTATTTCAGATACTTCTATAATTTGTTCAACTATATTCTCTCTATTCTCTAATCTTATAGAATTATGTATATGACCAGAAATTAAGTCTCCAAGTAGCATTATATGCAATCTCTTAATTTTATGAAGTTCACAATATTCTACAATCCTACTTTTCAAATAATTTATTCGTACTTTAAATATTTTAGTATTATATCTATTAAATGAATTAATTACTTCCAATCCATAATGAATATCAGAAATAAGAATAATAGCTTCTTGATTTAAAGGCTCATATCTTTTGTAATTATAAGTTTCTAAAAGTGGCTTATAATGTGATTTCTCATTTATTTTTTTATTAAATAAATTAATTATACTATCTAGCCTTGAATATTCCCTTATTTTTCTATTAACTAAAGCTCTTTCATCAGATATTTGTACTCTAATCTTTTTTAATTCTAATATCTTTTCTTCTATATCATTTAACTTTTCTTCATTAAAATATTTTGGAATGTTTGAATTAATATAATCATGTGCCTCTTTTAAACCATATGAGATTTTTCTACAATGATCTGGTGAACATTCTAAACCCAATAGTTCAACTATTTCACCCCAATCTAAATCTACTTCTTTATTAACTTTTGCTAGTCTAATTCTGAATCTATAATCTTCTAATGTCTCTTTTTCTTTTCTCTTTAATATATCTTCCATATTTAATATCTCCCTATTTTATTAAATAAATATCATTATCAATATATTAGTAAAAAAATAAATAGTCTAAGATACTAATCTTAGACTATTGTTTCACTTAATCTAATTGTTATATTTAAATCTGTATCACCAGCATATTTATCTAAAATATCACTAAGTAATACTTCATGATCTCCGTCTTTTAAATGTTCTACAATCTTTATTGTTCCATCTTCTTCTTTTACTATTTCACATTTTTCTAAAACAGTTCCTTTATTATTTTTCATAAATATCTTTCTTAAATTTATTTTTTATATGTTTTTATTATAAAATCTACTGGGAATTATTTATTTCCCAGGGTTTAAATCAATTATAAAAATGATTTAAATTAAGGAGCTAGATAAGCCTCTAACTCCTATTATATTAAGTATATATAGTACTATACATTATTTTACTGCATCTTTTAAAGATTTAACTGCTTTTAATTTAGGTATTATCTTATCTTCTGATTTCCAAAGCTTTTTAGTTCCATTTTCAAGGGTTATTTCACCCTCTCTACCTTTTTGTACCTTAGTTAAATATTTTACTCCCATAAGAGTCAACTCATCACCGCTTTTTAATACTTCATTTCTTTTTTCTTCTATCACATCAAGTATTTCTCTTGCTTTTATCTGTGATATCTCTAGCCCATCTGCTATTATTTTTATAAATTCTTTAGTCTTCATATTTCCAATCTCCCTTTTTCATGTAATTTTCATTTGATAATAAGAGGTCTTATTTTTATCCCCTTACACTATTAATATGTTTTAAACAAGCATTTTCTTAACCACTTTTCCCCACCAACTAGTTGCAATTCTTACAGTTTGACCTATATCCTTTTTTCCCATTCTTATCGAATTTAGATAATAATTTGATTTCCCCACATCTGCTACACTTCTTGTACTTTCCTTTGCAAACAGACATATAATAGTAATTTTCTTCATACTCTTTTTCATAAGTACTAATTATTTTATTTACTATTTTATCAATTTGTTTGCTTACTGCAGGAGAAGTTATATTCATAATATCAGAAATATACTCCAAAGATTTATCTCTCCTATACATGCTTAATATATCTATTTGTATTTTAGTAAATTCAATCTTGGAAATAATGTTATTTAAATCCATAACAATACATGATAAATCATCCTGTAAATCATTTCCTTTCTGAACTCTTAAAAGTTCTTTGACATGGGTTTTATCAAACATATTTAAATAATTCCAATCAGGGTTACCAGAGTCTTTTAATGGTGCCTTCCAAACAATAGGTCTTTCTATTGAATTTTTAGCATCAATCATGTCATTTTTTAATAATTTCAAATTCTTTCTAACTACCCTTTTTATCTTCAAGTCTTCCTTATTTAATTCTCTATATCCTAGTTCCTTATATTTGCTTTTATACCATTCATAAGTATCTGAATACATTTTTAACATAGGATATTTTTTAATATCTTTAGATTTTATTTTAATATCTTTTATTTTTTTATAGTTTTTGGGTATCTGGAAAATTGCAAATGAATTATCTTCTTTGAGTTCATCTTTATTTGAAGCTTTTGAATATGTATTTTCACCATTGACTGTAGCTATTTTATTTAGAAGAGCCTCTTCTTGACATGCTCTTTTGAAAAGTTCTTTTGAATTGTACATTTTTATTTTAGTTTCTTTACTTTTATCATCTACTGCTAATATGTAACTCGCTAATATTTCTAAGCTTTTAGCTATATTTGATGTTGAATATGTGCTATCATTTTTATTTAATATTAATTTAACTTTAGAAGTATCATTATTGTTATAATCCCATGTTCCTTCACTACTACTAAATGGATTAACTGCACCTACATATTCAGTTGGACTTATATCTTTTAATTTACACCACTTAATAAATCTCTTATACTCCATTGCTACTTCTTCACCATTTTTGTCTACATAATATATACCATCTTTATTTAAAGGGCTATCTGAAGTTTGTTCAAATATTTCTTCCCAAAATTCATTATTAAACTGTTTTTTCTCTTGATACTTTACTTTTGTAATAACCTCTTCGTTTCTTTTTGAAACAGAATTATAGTATTTATCTGTATAATTTCTACTTACTTCTTCAAACCAAGTATGTTTAATTTCTAATATTTCTTCTACATACGTAATTCTATCTTCACAATCACCTATACTATAATCCAAATTCTTTATGTAATCTTGAACATATCTACCATTTATATTTTCATAAAAATTGTTATTATTGTACATTAAAAAGATTATATCTCCCTTCCTTGTAATCTGTCATTATAATTTGTATCATCATAATCCCATAACTCATCTTTGAAATCTTCTTTGTGTTTTCTATTAATTATTTCATATGAAGATCTTTGGCTTAATTCATAGTATCTATCTATTTCACCTTCATATTCTTCATCAAAAATCTGATATGTATTTCTATGTATACTTGTTTTTTCTATCTCACATAAATCTTCTAAGTATATTACCTTTAATTCTTCTTTTTCCATATTTCACCTTTATCTTGCTAACAATATTAAATGTTATTATCTATAAGTAACATTTTTATGCCAGTTTTTTGTATTTTAGTCACATTTCTATGCCACCTATAAATTTTATTTTTCAGCTGTTTTTACTGAACTTTTTCAATTTTTTAAGGTTTATTACCTCTTATATCTTAGAAACTTATTTAGAAAAAGCATAAATTAATTGCTCTTTTAGCAATGTTTAAATTATTACCTCTCCAAACAACATAAGGATTTATAATAAAGTAATCCATACTTTTATAAGTTCCTTCTACTATTACATATTTAAAAACATAAAACCTATTTTCATCTAACTTTATATAAAATTTTAGCAATTCTTTTTTAAATCTATTCATGTCTTGTTTTATTGTACTAACATTTAATAATTCACAAATTGTGTGTAAACTCATTTTTTCTAATTTTGATATATCTAATTCATTTGGATTTAAACATAATATATTACTTTCGAAATGTATATATGGTATGAGTTGATATATATAGCTTAATTGTTTATGTTGTCTTGGAGTGCTGTGTTCATAGAGGAACCTACTTGTGTTTATATATATTCTTGTATAGTCTTTATCTTTAAATTTAGAAATGCCTTTTGTAAAATACTCTGTACTTATATAAAATTTTCCATTACTTTCATATAATAAATTGTTTTTCTTTACATCTGTTAGAAACTCTCTAAATGCTCTGTCTTTAAGATTTAATATTTCTCTCATATTCTTTCTATCTATAGGGACTATTTCTTTATATTTAGAATATTTCACTAATAAGTTTTCTTCTCCTGTATTGTAATTTAAATATGTTGTAAGATATATTAATCTACTGATATTTGCTCTACTTATACTTATTTCATTAAATAACAATTCATTTTTCACATAAGCACAGAATACAAAGCCCCCTAGCTTAAAATTGTGAGATGGTAATTCTTTTTTATTATTCATAATAGCTTTTTGCTCTGGTGTAAAACATACTTTTCTTTTGTTAATCTCGACTATTTCGCCTCTTTTCATTCCTCGATGTTCCACTATTTCTCCAGTTCTATTGTCTGTTACAATTACACTTTTTACAAATTCATTACCTTTATTTATAAGTATCACACCCTTCCTCTTTATTTATTAATCTAATACAATGTTTATATAAAACTATGTTAAAATTATTATAAATTAAAGCTTCATGAATAATAATATCTTTGTTTATAGTATATTTTCATTATAACATATAAACTCTCCGTTCTCAAGTACCTTGTTAAATATCTACTCTTTAAATTAAAGAGCAGATATTTGTCATTAATCTGGCATATTATTAAATATATTTTTAATAATTGGATTTTCTTTTTTTATAATTTTCTCTTCTGTAATTGAAATTTCTTTATTATCTTTAAATGTACTATTGCCTAAACATTGTTTTAATAATTTATTTTCTTCTAATAAATTTTTCCATTCTAATATAATTCTTTCTAAAGCTGTGTTTCTACTACTTATTTTTCTATCATTCTGATATCTTTCTATTTCATCAAATATATCTTCTTCCAAATAAAAGCTAGATGATTTCTTCATATTTATATCACTCCTAGAATTGTTCGATACCTACTTCAAATAAGCCTTTAGAAGTTGCCATTTGAGCATCTTCAGATACTTTAAATCTATTATCAAATTTCATATGCAATGCAGTACCACCAGATACATATACATCCATTTCATCAATGTTCTTCCATTTAGAGGCAATTCTTTGAGCAGTGCTTTCAGAAGCCATTATATAAGCAACCTTTTTAAGTTCATCATAATCATTAGAACTATCTATTTCATTAAGTTCTCTTATTATGCCTCTATCCTTTAGTTGCTTCTGAACCATTGTTAATGCATCTTGATTTCCAGCTTCTAATGTATCAGATAGTTTATCGTTAAATACAAAACCTTTTTCAAAGAAAGACATTTCAGTACTTCTAAAACCTATAGAAACCATACCAACAGCTTTATCTTCATTTACTTTTCCTTCTAATGTATGAAATAGTGCAGCATCTCCTTCTCTAAAAATTGATATATCAGATATTTTTATTTCTTTGTGTCCACCTTTTATTTTATCTTTTACTTTAAATGTTTTACCTTTATATGTATCTATTACTTCTTTTAATGTAGTTTTTCTAAATGATTTATATGGAACACCCATCATTATTTTTACTTCATCGGCTACAGCTATTTCATTAAGAGCGGCTGCAACTAATATTCTCATTGTAAAAGATGTTTTTGAATCATCAGAATTTCTAATAGGAGTTATACTTTCTTTTTCTGCTAGAGATCCTACAAAGTAACTAACACTTTCAAAATCTATATATATAGGGTCTGTATATTTTTCAAAATCTATATTTCTGCCATCACCAAATACAGATTTAAATAAACATTCTTTAACCATACTATTATACTTACTAAATCCTTTTACATAACCTCTTCCTATATCTAACCCTATAACTTGGTAATTTTCTTCCATTTTAATTCCTCCTAAGTAAATATTTGCTAATTATATTATATCATATAATTAATTAATATTTGAATTAATTATAAACAAAAATTCAACTATAAATTGACATTTTTTGTTTTTAAGTTTAAATTAGAACTTATTTTAATTCATTTTTAGTTTAAATATACACCATTGCATTTACATAAACTTTTATTAGTTTATATTTAACTTGTTTTTAGTTTAAATATAGTTTATTTTTTTCATAGTATTTAAGTCTATTTTTCATGATTATTTACAATGTAATAGTAAACTTTTAATACTCTTTTGAAATTCATTTTCTTACAGACAATACTTTGATATAGTAGAGTAAATTATCCTGTATATCTAAAGTTATTACTTATAATATTATTTTTATTTATTCTAGTAGTTTTTATAATAATCAATACATACATTTTTATTTTATATTTTCTATATTAAAACTTAATTTTAGAATAAGAAGTTTCAATAAAAAGATTTTATGTGTTTTAATTTTGCATGAAATCTATGGAGTCATTTATTCTGTAAAGTCGTCTGTAATTTATATAAATATTTAAATGTGGAAATGAAAGAACTAGCCGAAAATTTTCACTGACAACACAAAGCCTTTCCTAAAAATACCCCTATGCTATTTTCACTTTACTTTATTAATTAAAATCATATAAATATTATTTTTTAAAATAAAATATTACTTTTCACTAAACTTTTAAGCACTACTATTATATATAGCATAAAACAAACTATTCTATGTCTATTTTTATAAAACCTAGTATTTTCAATGATTTTAACAATATTTTTTATATTTTTGTCAGCAATACGTCAGTTAACAATATAATTATGTCATATTCTAATACTGTTACATTGTATAATTGAATGTTTTATTTTTTATAATTATTTTTTTCATTCACTTTATAAATTTTTTAATTATGGATAGGTAAGCCTTTTAAATAACCATGATAAACAATATTTTTTAATGAATAGAATTTTTATAATATTACAATGATTGAAATTATAAATATAATAAGAAGAAATAAAAAATTAACTTTATTTTCCATTTTTCTATTGACTTATAACATCATGCTATATATAATATAATTATAGGAGGTGATGAGATGTCACAAAAACTTGAAAAGTTCGTCAAGGCACTTGACGAACTTAACAAAATAATAGATAAGCTTAATCTAACACTTAATTCAATCATTAAGCTTATTGCTAAAATAGTTGCATTAATAACTTTATTAAACAAACTATTTTAACACTTTACTAGAAGGTAGTTCCTACCTACCTTCTAGTAACTAAATTATATCATTTTTGTGACTAATTATACAATGAAAAATAAAATATTAAAGCTTTTTCTAAATATTACAAAGTTATTAATAAAAATTATATTTTTAATATTAATTATATATATATTCATTAAAATAAATAAATAATAAAGGAGTTTTTAAAATGGATAATAAAAGAAAATTAAACATATCATTTGCAAAAGGTGGGGCAGGTTCAACATATACAAGGATAAGTCTACCTATTACATGGGTTCGTGATATGGGATTAACTCAAGACGACAAAACTGTTGTAGTTGAATATGACGAACACAATCAAACTATAACAATTAAAAAATATGATGAGTTTGCAGATAATGAACTTTAATTATTAAGGTAGTAGATGGTATTAATCTACTACCTTTTTAGTTATTATATCAATCATGATTAAACTATTAAATCAGTTTATATTATTATACTTAGACAAAATCAAAAATATTTATTTTTATATTGATAATACACGTAACTTACATGTATAATATAAGTATCTTCAAGATAGATAATTGAAGAAGAAAGGAGTAAAAGAAATGAGTAAAAAAGAAAGAAGAAAACAAAAAAAGAAGTCAAAAGCTAATATACCAAACATTGCATTAATAATTAGCTTAATAACTTCTATAATCAACTTAGTAACTGCTATATTAGTAATTACTAACAGATAATACATAAGCAGATAAGAGGTGGCACCCTCTTATCTGTACTATCTTCTTTTATTTTACCATATTCTTATGTTTATGAACAGTAATAAATTAACCCTTATAATCAGCATAATATCGCTTGTAATAAGTATTATAACTTTAATATTAGTAATAACTTTTTTGTTGTAAAGGAGATGATAATATGGAGAATACAAAACGTAAATTAAATATTATATATAATAAAAGTGGTCGTGGTAATATAACAAATAGAATTACATTACCATTTACATGGGTTCGTGATATGGGTATAACTCAAGAAGATAGAGCCGTTGTAGTTGAATACGACGAGTATAATCAAACTATAACAATAAAAAAATATGATGAGTTCACAGACAATGAACTTTAATTATTGATAGACTAGATTGAAATAAATCTAGTCTATTTTTATATTGCAATATTTTCCCTAAATTTTAGTCTTAATTTTTATGATATATAAGTCTTGACAAATAAGTCACTTATTTGTATAATGTAATTAAGATAAGAGTTAAACCTTATCTATACAATTTAATATTAGGGGGTGATGTTATGAGAATAACTAAAGACAAAATAAAAGAGCTAATCGAGTTGGTAGGACAACTTGAAAAGCTCTTTGTCCAAGTATTTAAATCACTTGAACATATTTTGATTTCTTTATGTTCTTGTATCGGTTGGCTATTAATACTTACATACATAATTAACAATTAATAACCAATACAATATACCTATATAGATACATTCTTATAGGTATATTGTAACACACCTAATATCAAAAGTAAATGAGGTGATTACATGAGTCAACATATTAAAACTACATTGCAAATAGTAAGGATACTAGGTTTATTGTTCTTCTTATATTTCGCACTTAAAGCAATGTATATTGTTTATCTTTAATATCTTTATTGAGTTCCTTATACATTAAGTAACTCCTTTTTGTTATAATACTAATGAGGTGATATCATGAAATTAGAAAAATTAATTGATATAAGAAAAGAAAAAAAATATTCTCAAGAGGATATTGCTAGAATGTTAGATATATCTTTAAGAAATTACCACAGAAAAGAAAAAGGAGAAAATCAATTTACAGTAAGCGAACTTGAGAAAATATGTAACTACTTAGATATAAACCCAAATGAACTACTTGACATATAGTAGTTCTTTTTTTGTATAAGTTATCCACAGGAATCCATGTTATAATATTAAAACATAACTAAAATATACAGAAAAGAGGGTTAACTATGGATACTGGTATAATCAATTTATTAGAAGAATTAAAAACTGATATTAAAGAAATTAAAACTTCACAAAATAAAATAAGTACGGATATTATTGAATTAAAAAGTAATCAAGATAAAATAGTAAATCAAATTGACTTATTGAAACTTGTTCAAAGTACTAGTAGTTCAGATGATAATATTAGCATGAAATCAGTTGAAACTGCTATATTAAAAATGGAAAGTAATACAAATAAATTCAATAATAAGTTATCTATTTTAGAAAGTATAATTATAAATAATTGGAAGGAACTTCTTGAACTTAAAGGATTTGAATAATAAGCAATTTTTTACTTGCATATTTTTACCTGAAACAGTATAATATAATTAAGGTAGTAATTAACACTACCTTATACAATTTAATATTGGGGGTGTCTTAAATGATAACCAAAGACAAAATAAAAGAGCTAATCGAATTGGTCGCACAACTTGAAAAGCTCGTAGTTCAGATGATTAAATCGGCTGAACAAATAGTTTTTGCTTTAATCTCATTTATAGGCTTGTTATACATATTAATGAACATGATTAATAACTAATAACAAGATACAATATACTTATAAGTAGTATATTATAGGTATATTGTAACACACTCAATATTAAAAGTACAAGAGGTGATATAATGAAACTTAATAAGTTAAAAGAGTTAAGAGAACAAAAAGGTTATACTCAACAAACATTAAGTACTAAAATGGGTATGAGCATAAGAGCATATGCTTATAAGGAAAATGGTCATAGGGATTTTTCAGTAGAGGAACTAGAACAAATACTATATTATTTAGATATAAATGCAAATGAATTATTAGAACCACATAGAAAAATGGACTAGTTTATAGCTAGTCTATTTTATTACAACAATATATTGTACAAGCCATTTAAATCCATTCTAAGCACGTTCCAATACACTCGCCTTGTTTATTATAACATTTAGTTTTTAGAATCGAATATGAAAAATAAGCTAAAATATATAATTCTAATTTATAGTAATTTGTTTATTCTTACAATATTGTCAAATTTGACAAAATACTATTCTTAAAATATTATATAATATATGTAGTAAAAAGGAGTGATAAAATGAAACTTGATAAATTAAAAGAATTAAGAATAGAAAGAGGATACAGTCAGCAACAGTTTGCTACTTATATAAATATATCTCAAAGAGCATACAGTTATAAAGAAGCAGGAAAAAGGGAATTTTCCATTTCAGAAGTTGAAAATATCTTAAAATTTTTAAATGTAGAGCCATTGGAATTACTTGACTTAGAGTAGATTCCAATATTTTTTACATTTTTTAGAACATTTTTGCTTGTAATATTGTTCTAAATATAATATAATTAAATCATAACAAGGGAGAACAAGAAAACACCAAGCCACCTCTCAAATGAAGTAACAGGCAAAGAACCTTCTTAAAGCCCTAGCTATAAATAATATTAATAAAGGTTTCCAATTAAAGCCTATAAAAATTGAGGTATCAACTTAGTTGCTTCTATAATGGCACTCAATACAATTTAATATGACATAGTAGTTGTGGAATACTACATTATCAAAAACACTAAAGATTAAGCATTAAAATTATAGTTTGTACTGCTTAACACTTACATTGTTCATAAACTATCTAATATTTACTAAAATTATTTAAACTATTTATTTTAGATTGTTTTAGTAAGTGTTAGAATAAGACACTTAAATTATGATATAATAATAAAAGGAGTGTGGTCGTGATGGATGAAAAGATATTAGAGTTATTACAAGAAATGCAAGGTAGCATGAAAGGGATACAAGGTGAAATCAAAGGAATCAATACTAGACTAGACAGTATGGAGCATGATATTAAAGACTTAAAAACTGGACAACATGAAATGCAAAAAGATATTATTGAGATTAAAACAGATGTAAAACATATTAAGACTGAACTAGAATATACAGAAAAACATGTAGTTGCATTAAAAGATGATATAAAAGAGATTAAACAAGATTTAAATGCAACACAGATTATAACATCTAAGAATTGGTCTGATATAGAAAAATTAAAAGCAATTAAATAGCAGTACATAAAAAGACATCTTGACTTTAAGGTGTCTTTTATATAACTCTTTAGTATGGTATTATTATAGAATAATAATATTCTTGGAGGGAACAAAATGAACTTAGATAGATTAAAAGAATTAAGAGAAAGCAGAGGATACACGCAACAAATGTTGAGCACATACATTAATATGTCGACTTCAACTTATAATGATAAGGAAAAGGGTAAAACATCATTTAAAATTGAAGAACTTGAAAAAATAGCTAAATTGCTTAAATTCAGTAAAGAAGAAATGTTTGAATTACTCGACTTAGACTAATCGAGTAAAATAAAAAATAAAAATCCGAAAAACACTATTTAAAAATTCGGATGCGATGGTGCCTTAAAAACTTAATACGACATAGCAGTTGTGAGGTACTGTGTTATCAAAAACACATCAAGTATTTAGTAAAATAATTCACGGATTGTTTTATTAAGTACTTGAATATAGTACTTAATATTATGTTATAATAATAAAATAGGAGTGTGAACGGCATGGATGAAAAAATATTAGAGTTATTACAGGAAATGCAAAGTAGATTTGACAGTATTGACAATCAACTTATTGACCTAAAAGAAGGACAAGAAGAAATTAAGAATAAACTAGACTTAACTTATAACCAAGTTGCTAGAAACATGGAAGGTATAACAGAAGCTAGTGAAAAAATAGACTCTCTAAAAAGTGACATAAACTTTGTAGAAATAGCCACATCTAAAAATTGGAATGAAATAGCTAAACTTAAGGCAATTAAATAGTAGTACATAAAAAGACATCTTAAAATTAAGGTGTCTTTTCTATTATGAAATATTATTTGTCAACTGGAGGTGCGTAAATGAATCGTTGTGATAAGTTATCAATATTAAATCAATTAGAATACATAGAAAAAGACATTAATGCAAGAAATGAAATTATTGAGAAATTTAAAGACTTATTGGTTAAATATCCAAAGAGCAGAGATATAAGAAGATATATAAAACAACAAACTCAATTTTTAAATGGTATTATATATGTATATGATAATTTAGATATTTTAAAGAATATGGTAAATAATGAGATAAGATGAGAACATTACTAGATATAATATCTAATGAATGTAAAAAGGAACTCTATATCTCGTAAGTATAGAACTCCTAAAAAATTAATTCATTATGTGATTGAATGATTGAGAAAAGAATAATATTATTTTTTTCTCAATTAAATATCATTACTAACAAATAAAGTTCAAAATATAGTGTAAAATATAATACTTTTTGTTAATATTATTAATATGAAATAAAGTTAAAAATGGAGATGAATATATTGATTGAAAATAAATTTATAGAAAAATTAAAATATACTAAAAACATACCAAATGCTTTATATAAAGACTTAAGGCATAATTTTTTATTTCATTCAAATAAAATAGAAGGAAGTACATTCACAAGTGAAAGTTTACAAGATTTAATTGAACACAACATTGTAAAAGGTAACCATACTTTAGATGATGTTATAACAACAGTAAATTCAAGCTATGTATTTGAAACTGTAATAGATACTTTAGGAGAATGTTTGACAGAAAAGTATATAAAAGATTTACATGGTCAACTTATGTACAACTCAAGTATCCATAATATGGGACTATCTGGTGTATATAAAAAAATACCAAATAGAATAATAGGAACTAATAGTGTATTAGCCCAACCATTTGAAGTAGAACCAAAGATGTTAGAACTTATTGAATGGTATAATAATTTAAAAGATATTACAGTAAAAGATTTAGTAGAATTTCATTATAGATTTGAAATCATTCATCCTTTTCAAGATGGTAATGGAAGAATAGGAAGATTTATATTACTTAAACAAATACTTGAGAATAATTTGAAATTAATTATAGTATCAAGTGATACTGTAGATGATTATAGACACGCTTTAAAAAGTTGTTCTAATGAATATTATAGACCTTTAGAACAATATTTTGAAAGTTTAGGTGACTACAAAGAAAAAAATAAAGATTTGTGGAACTTTTAACCCATAATTAAACAAATGAATGGAAGTGAAAACTATGCTTTACAGAACGGAAGATTTAAATACTTTTGCAGGTATTGGAAGTTCTAAGGGTGTTTATTATAAATGGAAAAATTCAAATTATTATTATAAAACAGGGACTTTATTTTTTGGAGAATTTAGTTCATTAGAACCTATTACTGAATGTATATGTAGTGACATAGGAAGTTTATTAAATGTAAATAATATACAATATGATTTAGTAAAAATTCATACAAAGGGAAATTCAGATTTTGAAGAACAAAATATACTGGTATGTAGAAGTTTAAATTTTTTAAATGACAATGAAGAACAATTTATAACTATGAGAAAACATTATAATAGAAAAGTGGATTATGATACAATTATAGATGATTTCCCAAACTTTAAAGAGTTTTTAAATCAAATGTTAATATTTGATTTCATTGTCAACAATATTGATAGACATTATAATAATTTTGGATATATAAAGAATATTAAAACGAATGAAATTAGATTTGCACCAATATTTGATAATGGATTGAGTTTATATTCTATGTTAGATATCGAGACATTAAAAACATTAAAAACTAAACCTTTTAATAAAAAAAAGTATGATAAAGCTAAACCATTTATGAATAAACATTATTCACAAATAAAATTGATAAAAGAACTTCCACAAATAAATTTAGATTTTAATGACTCAGATATAGAAAAAATATTATTAAAATATAAAGATGTTATTTCAAAAACTAGAATAGAAATGATATTTGATTTGGTTAAGGAGAGATTACATTATGTTAGACAAATATACGCTAATGTTTAAAGATATTCCTATAGGTGATTTTATTTATGATGAAGATAAAGATAAATTTAGTTTTAAATTGTATGATATAGTAGATAATATAAATTATTTGCCACCACTGTTATACGATTACACAGATTTGAGACTAGATTATCAGCCTAATGATAAAAATATAAGAGATTTTATAGGGGATAGAGTTATGCCAGAAGAGAGACATGGATTGAATAGTATATTGGAAGGTCTTGGATTAGATTTCTATGACCCTTGGGAGATATGTAAAAAATGTCATGGTTGTTCACATGAAGACTATTGGTGGCTTAAAAAAGAAGGGGATAATTTTAATTGGAGAGAATATCATCAAATTAGTTAATCCATATTTTTAAATTATTATGAATAAGTGTCCAAAAACACAATTTCCATTCGTTATATATTTAAAGCTAAATATATAAGGAGGATATTTTATGAAATTAAAAAACTTAAAAAAATCAATTGCTATTGCTCTAACAGCTATAATGCTAGGTATACCTTTGATGAGAACTACATATGCACTAGACGAAGATAATTATACAAGTCAACAAGAAATTCAAGAGGAACAATCTAACAATCCTCAAGAAAGAATAATTTTTGCTATTCCTGCTATAGCAATAGCTCCATCAGTTTTTGCTGCTTTAGGTATAACTGCTGCTACAGGGCTTACAATATATGATATATATCGTGTATCAAAAAGCACTGCAAACGAAATTGACAATGCATGGAAAAAGATACCACAGAAGTTAAAGGATGCAGATGGTACAGTTGGTATTAGAAAATTTGATAAAAAGTTAAAAAATGGAGTTAGAGAAAATTCAAAAACAGGTTGGAAAATAGACCCAGATAGGGATGGTCATAAAGGTAGCAAGTGGAAATTAAAAGATAAAAAAGGCAATAGAATTGGTTCATTAGATTCTGAAGGAAGGGTTGTTGGTAAGTAGTGGATTTAGAAAAAAAAATACATAAGCATTTTAAAAATTTAATTATAAGTAGTGACTATGCTGAGAACATAGAGGAACATTCATTATGGATAGATACTGAACTTATGTCACCAGATTTATTGGAAAAAAATATTAAATTTATAGATAGATTCCCTAAAAGAATGAATGTAGATTCTCCACATAATGTTTTAGAAATCTTTTTTGATTTATATTCTGACAAATCTAACTATCTTTTTGAAGAATATAAATTTTTAAAAACAACACTATTATTACTTAACTATAGTAACGATATTATTATAAGTACAAATTATATTGATTATAAAAAAGAGTGTGAAAATATTGAAGATGTAATAGCAGAAGAAGATATTGAAAATTTAAAAATTATTAAGAATAACCTATTTCAATTTAAAGATATTAAAAATGATTATTTTGCTATTAATTCATTGTTGAAATTAGCCTTTAGAGAAAAGATATTTATAAATATATTTTTATTAGATTTAAAAATATCTTTTGATATAAATAGTTTGGCTGTAATGATATACATAGAGAATAGTACAGATTTTATAAATACAATAGAAAAAATTTGTTCTATTGAAGGTCTTTATTTAAGAAATAATTAATTTAAAAATATATAATACTAAAAAAATGTCCTAAAATATATGATATATTTTAGGATATTTTTTAGTTATAATTTTAAATATAACCTATATTAATAAGGAGAAAAAAATGCTTAAAATATTGTTTACGTCATTAGCAATTTGTATAATTATTAAATTATCTATTTCAATATTTAAAGATTCATTAAAGTTTTTGAATATGTTTGATAATAAAAAGGAAAGTTTTATTGGGTGGATAATTTTGTGTATTCTAAGTTTGATTATCTATTGTTTGATAGACATAATATTGTAAAAAAATGATATAATTCAGAAATATATGTAGATAAAAGATAGAATTAAAAGATGAACATAGTATGACAATTGTAATCTCATATAGTATACTTGATTTAGAGGTGATTAGAATGACTTGGAACGATTTGAAAAATAATGATATAACATATATAGTTGAATATATTAATAATAAGTTAAATGATAATAAGAGTTTGACTAAAGTTGCCATAGAGCTTGGCGTGTCTGAAAGTAGTATAAGAAAATATCTCACTAAAAGAGGTTATAAGCGTATAAATGATGAGTATATATTTATTGGTGACAATGGTATGACAAAGGTAGTAAATAATAAACCACAGAGTAATAATGATAATATATTTAATATGACAATAGAAGATGACAACAGTCACAACATAGTAATTGACAATCAATTTAAAAATAATATAATTTCTTTAGCAAAAGACTATGACAAGATACAAGATGTTTTGAATTGGTTTGATAAAAAAGATGATACAAATGTTATAGAAGTTATACAAGATGGAATTAAAATTGATTTACCATCTAAAGACGCTATAAGGACTACTGTTAGATTAAATAAAGACGCTTGGAATTTATTTGATAAGTTTTGTGAAAAATATAGAGAGTTTAATAAGTCTGATTTAATGAGTATGGCATTATTAGAATACATAAAAAAGTATGATAAATAAAAATGACAATAAAATTGTAGTTTTAATGCAAATAACCTTATTATTTTGAGGTTATTTTTTATTTTCCATTTAAAACGGAGAAGGTAAGTGTTATAATATATATAACTAAAAAAAAGGATGTTTAAGCATATGAATTATAATTTAAAAAATGAAAATATATTATCAGAGCTATTACAAAATGAAGATGAAAAAACAAGGATTGGCATACTCAAAGTTTATAAAGTTTTAATATTTTGGTTTGCTAAAGAAGGAAAGCTTATTGAAAAGGAAAATGACTATATTGTTGAGATAGTAGGTAATGATAAAGAAAAAATTGTAAGAGATATGAGTCAGGATAAAACATACAATGCTATAATGGCTATAATTTTCAAGATTAACAAGATATTTAAAACTTTAAACTATGATATTCACTTTTCTAAGCCAAAAGATTTAGTTGCTGAATTTGATTTATCAAAATACCTAACAAAAGATGAAGTCCTTCAAGTATGTAATAAGTTAACTAATGCACAAGATAAGTTTATAATTTACGCAGCTTTTTGTGGACTCATTGGTAAAGATGCTGAAGACATAAGGGGTATAAAAATAAAAGACATAGATTTAGAAAAAAGGTTAATAAAATTAAAGGATACAGAGTTTAAATTGGACAAACTCTTATCTGATTTTACAAAAGAAACATTAGAGCAGAAAGAATACAAACAATATCTAGAGCAAGATAGTAATGCGGCTGAATTTTATCTATTTAATTCTAATTCGGAATATCTGATTAAAACTAAGCCAGATGCCCGATATGGAAATGGATTAAAAGAGATAGGATATTCAACAATTCGTAAAAGATTACTTATAATTACTGCTTATTTAGATAATAAAGTACAGTTGAATTTCACTAATTTAAAAATTTCTGGTATTATGCATCAAATGCAACTAAATGAAAAAAAATATACTAAATCTGGCTATTGGACTAATAAAAGCTTAAAAGAGTTCAAAGAAGACAATGATTTGAACTTTAAGATACAAGAAGTTCTATCTATTTATAAGCAAAAATATGCTAAAAAGGAGTAAGCTATGAGTAAAGATGTGAAAGAGAATAACATAAATCTAAATAAAATAGATTTAATCATACATGCTATTTATGATACAGAGACATTTAAATTATTAACAAAAAAGTTTTTTGAAATCTTTAGGATACGAAATGATTTACCTACTGAAAAAGTAAAGCCTATTTTTGAAGATTTTGTATATTCTACAATTGCTGATAAGATTGATGAATTGGACACTCCTACTAAAGCTAAAAGATTACGAAAAAAACATAGTAAAAATGCATGGGACTTAAAAAAAAGATGGATGAGAATGACATTAGAATCTATGAATAAAACAGCAAATAAATTATTGAAAAAGGAATATGGAATTGTTAAGGGTGAATTTATAAAAACTGGTAGGATTATTACTGCTGCCGTGGATAGTCCTGAAGAATTACTTGAAATAAGAAAAGATTTTCTTGAACAATGGTCTTCAAATTTATCTTATAAAATATCTGACTATATTTATCTTGAAGAACTAAGTGATAGTAAAATTAATTCAGCCTTTTCACATGATTTGATTCTATGTGTCACTAAAATCTTACAAGATGAATATGAATTTGATATTAACAAGATAATTATTAAAAGTCCATCACAATTAGCTCCTGGCATATTTATACCTCACACTAGAGGCAGAAAAATAAATCATTTAAATGTGGCAAGAAAAGATGAGAATTTATATCAATCACATCCATATGATGCTATAAATGATTCTGGTACACAGATAGATATGTTTTATGAATTTAATTTAGACCCTAATTCAAGTGATATTAAAAACATTGATGGATTAAAATTAGAACTTACTAATCAAACAACAGAAAAAAAAGCTATTAGTAAATTATTTTTAGACAAACAAGATTTAGATATAATCAGATTCGCTTATTCATATAGTTATTTAAATTCGTATACTTTTTTCTTATCAGATTTATTAAAGTATTTAGGATTGACAGATGCTAAGGCAAATTATCAGAAAGTAAGAGATAAATTAATGAAGTTACCATTTTATACTTTTTATACTGAGACATATGAAAAAGATGGTAGCTTAAAATCTCAAACAAGTTTCAACCTATTTTCAAGAATCCATATAGAAGAAATAAATGGAAGAAATGCTGTTCAAGTTACAAAAGCATTTGTTGAAGAAATTGAAAGAGTCTCAACTGAATTAATGTATAAAAATGAATTAAAAAAATTAAAACTACCACAGTCTATCAACTTAGCTTACTTACTTGAAGGTAGAAGAAGTTTTGAAATTAGTCAAGGAGTAAACATAGTAGATAAAAAATATACATTTGATATAGAACAACTAAAATGGTATGTACATTTAAATAATAAAAATAAACTAAAAGATAATATGAAATATATTGAAGATGGACTTAAAGAAATTATGGAAAATCAATTTATAATAAAAAAATATGATGTAGGATATGGATATTTTGATATTTGGTTCTATGAGGATGTTGAAAAAAGGAAATGTCTAATAAATAATACAGTTTTATCTTTACCATCTTATATAGTAGATTAAAAAATAATGGTCTGTACTCCGTAGTAATTAGTCTTATGTATTTCTTATTACTCGAATTTTAAAATTAAAAACTATGAATAATGGCCTGTGCTCCGTAGTAATTGTTTTTTGGTATTTTTCAAAAAGTACAAATAATGGCCTGTGCTCCGTAGTAATTCAAAAAACCACTAAAAAAGCTGTTTTTTGAGATAAAAATAATGTCGAAAAGTTTTTTTTATTCTAAAATTCAGCTTTTACACCTCTTGAAATTGCTGCTCTCTAATATGAATAATGGTCTCAGCTCCGTAGTAATTCAGAAGTATTGAAATAACTATTCTCCAATATGAATAATGGTCTGTACTCCGTAGTAATTCAAATAGACAAAAACTTTTAATTTGGTTAAGATAAACTTATATAAATGTAAAATTTTTAGATTATTTTTATAATAATATATTTTTAATAATAATCCATAAAAAAATAATGGTCTCTACTCCGTAGTAATTAATCTTATATAAGGAGAGAATTATGAGTATTAAATATAAAGATAAAGAATTTGTGCTTGTAGAAAAAAAGAATGTAAATGAATTAGACAACTCTAATATAAAATATATTGACCTGAAGGACAAGCAGTACTATGTAGTTACACAAGGTAGAAGAAGTAAGAGATTTAATAATGAAGATGTGAGTGAAATAAAAAAAGACTTAAATAATGGTATGAGTTTAAGAAAATGTGCTGAGAAATGGAATTGTAGTACAAGAACCATACAAGATATAAAACAAAATAAGTACTAATGAGGTAATATTTACATTTTACCTCACTAATATTATAATATTCTTATACTATAAAGGAGTTGATTTCTATGAAATGGTCAGAGGTTAGAAACTTATATCCTAATTCATTTGTAAAATTAGAAATTTTGGAATCGCATATACAAAATGAAAAGGAGTATGTAGATGAAGTAGCTCTTATAAAAGTTATTCCTAACAATAAAGAGGCTTTAAAAGAATTCAACAGATGTAAAGATAAAGAAATTGTATATAACACCAAGAATAAAGAATTTGTAATAGATATCATAAAACATATTGGTATAAGAAGAGGTTTGTAGTATGAAAAATTTCAAATATAAAAATGGACTATTATATACAGATATAGAAATCTTAATTGAAAATAAAAGTATCCTTGTAAAAGATATGATCATTGATACTGGAGCATCTCATACTATAATATCTTCTTCTTATTTAGAGGAATCAGATATTGGATTTAATGATGATGATACAATTGTAAAGGCTTCTGGTTATGGTGGGACTGTTCAATATTCAGTAAGGAAATTAGTTAATAAGGTTGCTTGTGGTGATATAACTCTTGAAAATATAAAATTAGATTTTGGAGAGATTGACCCAGAAGAAAAAGTAAATGGTTTATTAGGATTAGACTTTTTAATAAATGCTAATTTAATTATTGATTTGGTAGATAATTTATTAATACAAAAATAAAACATATTTATATAAGGGGTTATCACAATATGAGTATTAAATATAAAGATAAAGTAGTCTTTATTGTAGATAGTTCGAAAAAAGAGAAGCTAGATAAAGCTGGAATTGAATATGAGACTTTAGAAAATGAAAATTATTATGTAGTCCAGCAAGGTAGGAGAAGCAAAAGATTTAATGATGAGCAGGTAAAAAAAATAAAAAATGATTTAGATAATGGATTGAGTATAAGAAAAGCAGAGCAAAAGTATAACTGCGGCAGAAATACTATCATGAAAATCAAAAAAAATGAATACTAATGTTACACATTCTTACAACATGTAACCATATGTGTTATAATAATTTTATAGAAATATTACTAAGAAAGGAGGATTATAATATGCAAGAATTAAAACCAGTTGCTAGAATATCAAAATCAAAATTAAAAGATATCTTAGATGTTTTTAAAACTTCTATAAGAAAAGTAGAAAAAATAGACTATTCCGCTTGTAATTCTTGTGCAATAAAAAATAATCCTTCTTTTGATAGTAATAAATTAAATGACTTTTGCTCAAATTGTCCTAAATTAAACACTATATCAGAGTTTTCTTATGTTACAGAAAAAGAAACAGAAATAGGTACAATAGAGATTGTAACTAATGTAAATAAACATATTACTTTAAGTAAGAGTGCTATAAAGCAATATCTAGCATATCATTTTATAGTATCTAATAAAAACTATGTTAGAAAATCAATATCATTTCAAAACATAGCTGATATATGCAATATCTCTGTTGTTACAGCAAGACATAATCATAATGTATTATTACAAGTTGGATTAGTTTATTCTACAGAAATAAAAAGAGGTAAATTTGATATAGTCATAGATGAAGAGTACAAAAATCATCTTAAAAAAGAAGATGGTGGAAAAGGTTACTTGACTATGTCATTAGATACTTTAAATCACCTATTAAGTTTTGAAAATGTAAATGAGTTAAAACTTGAAATTAAAAAATTAGTTTGGGCTGATGCTAAAGGAAGTAAATTAGGTAAGAGAATACGATTTAAAAAAGATAATCTTATCTCTATACTTCCAGAGTACATAAAGAAATCAAACAAGCGTATAGATACCTTTCTAAGAAGCACTAAAACTTTATTTGATATAAGTAATGATACAATAGATACAAAGCGTTATGAGACGAAAGAAAGCATCTCAGAGAAATATACAGAATCTGTAAGAATAAAAATATTAAAATTCTTTGATGATACAGGATGCTCCTTGAGTTCTAATTATAGTAAAGTATTATCTCAGTTAAATTTAGATAGATATAATTTATTTGAAGAAGATTTAAGAAATAAATTAGAAATAGAAAAAGATATTATTATAAATGACTTAGTTGGATTAGCAGTACAATATGGAGTTAATAGAGTACTAGCAGCATTAGATTATATGTTTAATAAATATACAGTTGACGAAGAAGATACAAACTATAATGAGATACGTAATCCAGGAGCATTTATAAGAACATTGATTGTTCAGAGCATAAATAAGAATGGAAGTTTAGCAATAGCAATTTAATATATGGAGTAGTTCAAAAAAATTGATTTTGACTACTCCTATTAGTGTTTGTATTCAAATAATAAAATACTTAAATAGAGCTATAAAGAGTGTAAAATCTATATTAGCTCTATTTTTTTATGCTTATTTTAATTAAATTATATACACAATAGAAAGTTTTTTATACATATTAATAACTTAATTTTCCAATAAGAATATATAATTATTCAATTTCTTAAGAAACTTATTCTAAAAAAACAACAATACATCAACAACATATTATTATTAAAATTTATATTTTATTGTACTAATTGCAATTACTATAATTAGTAGCTTATTATTATTTTCTAATTATTGATTTAAATTTCTGTTTTAATTGTTATTATTAATTTCTGTTTTAATCAATGAACAGTATCTATTTAACATCTATTTAATTAATTATAAAAATATAATAACAACTTTACTCTTCTAAATTTTCTTGCTCATTTATCAATTTATTTTTTAAGGATATAACAATAACTTAAAAGTTATATTTGAATGACAATTTATAAGTAAAGAATTAACAAAATTATATTAATATAAAAATTAGCTCTACAGACATAAAATGATAAAAAAAGTATTTATAATACAACAAATTACAATAATTACCAAAACTCAGATATCAAAAATATATAATATTTATTAAATATATATTTTGAGGAGTGATTATTATGGTAATAATTATTTGTGAAAATGATGATATGCAAAGAGATATCATTCATGACTTTATTAAGATTTTTTTAAAGAAAATAAAAATAAAACAATATGAAGTTTTATTATTTAAAAATGTAGAAGAACTTTTAGAAAAAGATTCTAAAAAAGTAGATTTAGTTTTAATGGATCTAAACTTAGAAGATAAAAATGAATTTGAAATATCAAAAGAAATTAGAAAAAGAAATAAAAATGTTAAGATTATATTTACTACTGAATCTAATGAAGATGTTGTTAAAGAATATGAAATAAATGCATTTAGATACCTAATAAAACCAATATACTACAAAAATTTTGAAAAAATAATGATTGATTTTGCTATTGATTGGAGAAAAAGAGAGGCTGTTATTTATATAAAAAAAAAGAAAAAAATCATAATAATAGAAGAAAGAGATATTTTATTTGCAGAGATTGTTAAAAGAAAATTAAAGGTTATAACAAAAACAGATGAATATATAATAAATGAAAAACTTGATATATTTGAAGAAAAGCTAAAAGAAGGGATTTTTTTTAGATGTCACAAAAGCTATCTTATAAATTTGTTACAAGTTAATAATTTGAACTATAATTTTGTATATTTAACAGAAAATAATATAAAAATTAAAGTAGCTCCTAGAAAAGCAAAAGAATTAAAATTTTATTTATCAAATATATTGAGAGATAGAATTTGGTAAATAATTTGTTTAAAAGAATCGAATGTATGTTCTTGATGATTTATAGAGAAAGAGTTATAATATTATTATGTAGGAAAATAGGAAAAAAATTAATATTTTTGTATTTTTTGTTATCATTTGCGATTTTAGTATTGAACTTTTCTAAAAAAAATCTTATTATTTAATCAAGCAATCTACTTTAATAGAGTAGGTATTTATTAAAAAAATACATATATGAAATATTCATTTCAGATGCAGATAACTTCAATTTTACTAAATGCTGAGGGATTTTAGTTTCTTTAAGAACAAATGTTCCTGAAATGGGAATAGAGTGAGGAGATGATTGGGTAAAAAGTATTAACTTTATAATTATTTTATTTATTATATGGGGGGATTTAATGAAAAAGCAAGTTACAGAAGAAATACTTAAGATGCTCAAAAAAATGGATTTATCTTCTTTACTCATAATTAAAAGTTTTATATCTAAAATAAAATAGCCCTTCTAGGGCTATTTACTTAGTTTATTTATTATTTTTTGTACAACTTCTCTTTCATCATCTGTAAGTTCTGCAAATGTTAAAAAGACTTTTTTCAAGAATTCATCATTACTTGAAAATGTCTTACCCATCATTGCTGCTAATTCAATATCATCTATATTTTTAAATATTTTTCCATTTCCATTTCGTAACCAATCTTCATTTACATTAAAAACCTCACATATTTGGTAAATATGTCTTTCAGTGATATTTCTCTCTCCATTTTCAAGTTTTGATATTGACGCAGATGTTAATTTTAATTTATCACCAAATTCTTTTTGTGATAATCCTAATTCTTTTCTTAATTTTTTTAGATTATATATCATTGTGTTCAATATATCACCTCCATTAATTAAATTATACAATTCGGTATTGACAAAGTCAATATATTCAGTGTATTAGGTAAACAAAGTATAAAATATATTGACATTGTACAGTATAAGATATACAATGTAATTATAACAAAGTAAATATAAAAATATACAAAGTCAAGAAAGAGGCGAGTTATGGTTGATGAAAAACATAAAGAATTAATAAAAATGTTGTCTTTATTTAAAAAATTGAAAAATATAAATCAAAATTTGGTTTATAAATTATCTTTGGAAATTATATCAAATAGAAAAAATATAGAATGTCATAAGTATAATAAGGTTAAGTGCCAGAATAAAAAGATTCATTAGTAAATGAAATGAATATATCAAAAATAGGAGAATCATATGATCAGAGAAATATTAAATAAAAAAGGAAGTCTTTTGAACTTATCAAGTGAATATCTCACAGAGCAAGATTATATTAAATTTCAAAAATGGTATATAAAAAAATATAAAAAAGAAAATGCTTATACAGCCTCTATAGATGAGTATTTAAATTATAAATATGATAAAGAGTTATTAAAATATGTATTAGATTTAAAATTTCAAGAAGCAGTAGAAGCCTTGTAAATATTAAAATTTAGTAAATTTAAAGGAATGATGAAAAATGGATAATAAAGAAATAGAATTAACACAAGATGATATAAAAAATACTATAGTTGCTTTAAATACTATAAAATATGTTTGTATCAAGTCTAAGCACTGCAAAAACTGTCCAATTGGACATATGATAAAAATTGATGAATATAATTGTTTACTATCAGAATTAATTGATAATGGAATATTGCCTGTAGATTGGAAAATAAAAAAAGTATCAAGATTATTAGATACAACATTTAGCTAACAATTTCTTTTGAGGAGTATAAATATGAAGAAGAAAATGATAAGAATAAAAAAATGTGAATGTGGTGGAGATATATTTAAATTAAGTACGAAAATAGGATTTATTTATCAATGTAAAAAATGTGGAGAAATGTATAAATAAAAATTTCAAGTAATAAAAAAGTAAATAAAATAAATGATATGACGAATAATATACCCAGTAGATTTAAGGAGGAAAAAATGCAAGAAGCATTATTTGTAAAAAACATCTTCAAAAAACTAAAAAGTACATCAAGCAGAAAAGAAAAAATAAATATATTAGAAAAAAATAAAAATAATGGTATGTTTGTAACCTGTTTACAATTTCTTTTAGATGCAGGTATTTTAACTGGGTTATCTAAAAAGAAACTATCTAAAAAAATAGGGAATATTGAGTGTAAAAAAATATATAGCATATATGATATGATTGATTATCTATCTGAAAATAATTCTGGAAGAGATGTTGATATAAAAACAATACAATTATTTTTAGAAAAAAATAAAGAACTTGAAGAATTTATAATTGGTATAGCTACAAAAACAATTAAATTAGAGATTTCTTGTAAAACTGTAAATAAAATTATGCCAGGTTTAATAAAGGAACATTAAAAATGTTAATTAAAAAATAAAGTAGATTTTGCAATGGAAGGGAGAGTGTATATATGAGTATGATAATAGTAGCTAGTGTAGATGAAGAGGAAATGATTTTTAGAACAGAAATTAAAAAACTAGAAGAAGGAAATGAAGTAGTTGCATTTGTGAATGGAACAATGAAAATAGCTATATTTAAGAGGTTTATAGATAAATGTGAAGACTATATAAAAGACATAGCTTTTCAAAAAATTGATTTAAATAGATATAAAGAAATTGTAAAAAAAGAAAATGACAGAGTAAAAAATGAGTTTAAAGATATGTGTATAAAACAATCTGAACTTATGATCAGTAAAGAAATAGATGATTATTTAAGGATATGTAGATTTAATTATAATAAAAATAAATTTACAAAATATGTAGATGACACAGAAATATCAATATATAAAAGTGAAAATAAACATTTACTTCATATTTTTTCATATAAAAACTCAATATCAACTAAGATTGATATAACTAATAAAGGTCTGATTACAATAATAAAAATAATTAATAAATACATATTGAAGGAAAGTGATATAAATTTTTAGATGGTTCAGTATATTGATATATTATAAATTAATTTTTAAGTAAGGAGGATTAAATAATAAAAAAAGTGATTTATTTAGCATTATGTATTATTTTAGCAATTATATTGTTTACAACAGGAAAAGAATCAAGTACATATCAAATTTCAACTCAAAGAATCTTACCAGTATAATATAATTTTTATATAGTCAAATATTTACCACTTATGGAAACAGAATATTATTGATAACATGTATGTAAAAAGGGTATTATTTAAAGGTTGAAAATAAATATTAGAAAGAGAGTGATTTAATGGAAATAATTAAAAGGGATGGGAGCAAGGTACCTTTTGATAATACAAAGATACAGATTGCGATAGAAAAGGCAATGAAAAATGGAAGTGGAATTTACATAGAGGATATCTCAAAATTAATAGCAAATGATGCTGAATTTGAATTTAATAATAAGAAAAATATTCCTACGATTCATCAAATAGAAGATTTTGTATATGATAGACTTATACATTATGGTCAAAAAGATACAGCTAAAGCATATGAAGGTTATAGAGCTGTTCAATCGTTCAAAAAACAGATTAATACAACAGATGAAAGCATATTAGGTTTAATAAGCAAGACGAATGAGGATATTTTAAGAGAAAATTCAAATAAAAATTCAATAATCGCATCAACTCAAAGAGATTTAATTGCTGGAGAGGTTTCTAAAGATATAACTAGAAGAAAATTGATACCACCTCATATAGTTCAAGCTCATGATGAAGGAGTTATACACTGGCATGACATGGATTATACATTACAATCAATATTTAATTGTTGCTTAATAAATATTCAAGATATGTTAGATAATGGAACAGTAATAAATGAAAAATTAGTAGAATCTCCAAAGTCATTTAGTACTGCTTGTACTGTAACTACTCAAATAATGGCTCAAGTGGCTAGTAATCAATATGGTGGGCAGAGTATCACAGTAAAGCATTTAGCACCTTATCTAAGAAAAACATATGATAAATACTATAAGAAATATTTAGATAAATATAAAGACGAAAATTTAGCTAAAGAATTGGCTGATGATAGAAAATTAGATGATTTAAAAGCAGGAGTTCAAACGATTAGATACCAGCTTTCAACTTTGATGACAACGAATGGTCGACTTGGCCGTCTATAGTGGAAACATTATAGATTATGAGGTGGTGAACCTGTAAATACAGGGTGTGGCTTAAATAAGCTGCTATCGGTGAAAACTAAGGTTAAGATAGGTGTTTTATGATAATATATAAAGTTACTAATTTGATAAACAATAAAATATATATAGGTCAAACTATATTAGATTTAAAAACAAGAAAAAGACAACATGAAAATAGTTATAAGTATGGATATAGGTATGCTTTTTCTAATGCTATAAATAAGTATGGAAAAGAAAATTTCAAGTGGGAAATTTTATATGTAGCCTCTAATATTGAAGATTTAAATGAAAGAGAAAGTTATTATATAAAAAAATATAAAAGTCTTACTACTCAAAATGGATATAATTTAAAAGGCGGAGGGAAAAATTCGTTTTTGACTGAAGATGTTAAGATGAAAATATCAAATTCTCAAATGGGCAAATTAAATCATATGTATGGGAAAAAAGGAGTTCTTAATAAAACCTCTAAAAGAGTTAAAAATATTACAACTGGAAATATATATGAAAGTGCTAGTCTTTGTGCATTAAAAGAGAACATTAATTTATCTCACATTTGTGCAGTATGTAGGGGTTCAATAATATTTATAGATATCTAGATGCTAAAGGAGAGATTATAGAGCCAAATTCAGTAAGTAGAATTAAAAACATACCTGTAAAAAATATTGATACTGGAGAAATTTTTAATAGTGTTGCAGAAGCAGAGATTTTTTATAAAGGAAAGAAAAGTGGAAATTTAAATAAAGTTTGTAAAGGCCAACGAAAGAAATTTGCAGGATTTAGATGGAAGTATTTATAAAACTATTTTAACTATGTCAATACCGAGCCAAGCTTAGAAAGAAATTTCTTTGAAGGTGTAACGACTAATTCATACAATCCTTTTGGGATTATGAAGAATGTACTATATAAGTGAAATTCTTATATGGGAAGTGCCATCTACCTAAGTTAGTTTAACTAATATGGTAAAGAGATAGTCTGTGGTTATAGAAATATAATTTGGGTGTGCAAGCACCATTTGCAACAATTTATCTTGAAGTAGAAAGTGGAAATGAATACGAAGAAGAGATGGCTCTTATTTGTGAGGAAATGATAAAACAAAGATTAGAAGGAATGAAAAATTACAAAGGACAAGAAATAGGGGAGGCTTTCCCTAAACTAGTTTATCTTCTTGATGAGGATAATTGTTTAGAAGGTGGCAAATATGACTACATCACAAAATTAGCTGCTGAATGCACAACCAAAAGGTTAGTTCCTAAGAGATAATTGGGACTTAATACAGAAATGTATTTCGAATAACCTCGTGAACCTATAAACATAGGGTGTGCAATCAACGTATAGTAGTCATAGTAAATGATGACGAATGATTGTGCTAACAGGGAAAGCTAAGTCTAAAATTAGATATGCTAATCCTGTGGTAAGTTATTGTGTAATATATCTTCTAAAATATAGTTTGGAGGATATTAAAGTGAGAAAAAATAAGACCATGTATAAAGATTTAAAAGAAAAATATCAAGAGTATGGAATTGAAATAATAAGTATAGATGAATATGAATGTACTTATAAATGTTGTGAATGTGGGGCTATAAAAACTAATATATTGAATTCTATAAGAAGACAGCTAAATGAAGGTAAAACATTACATACTGAGGCTTGTTCTAAATATTATAATGATATTATAAGAGAAGAAATAGGGGATAAAAATCTTAGATAGTTTAGAAGTTTTTATAGATATGCAAAAGAAAGATGCTGCAATCCAAACTCAAAAGATTATGAAAGATATAATGGTAAATTTAAATTTAAAGACTATACAGAATATGCTAGATTTTGCTTTGAAGAGTATAAACAATCATATAAAATATATGGAGAAAATAATCTTAGCATAGATAGGATAGATAATTCTAAAGGGTATGAGATAGGGAATGTTAGATTTGTTCCTATGAATATAAATGCTAAAAACAAAGATGACATATATCCAGTTATGGCTGTTAATATATTTGATAAAACAATAATAGAGTGTGACTCTTTAGTACAATTAGCTAACGAATATTTTGAAGGAAAATCAACTTCATTATATCAATCAGTTCAAGAAAATAGACTTTACTTAAATACATGGAAGATATTTTATACAATAAAAACTCAATCGACTATCGAAAGCAGAACATAGAAGAAATATCTATGGGGAGAAGCAAGTAGAGTACAGGTAAATGGGTGGAAATCCCGACTGGAAGTGCGAGGGTTCTTATATTTGTTAATAGAATATAAGAATATAATATAGTCAGAACCTATAGAAATATAGGATTACTTGGATTATCAATCAGCTAAAATTATGCGTACTAATTATGAAGGAAATACATTCCCACCTATGGGGTGTAGAAGTCATCTTAGCACATATAAAGATAAAAATGAAAATTATAAATGGTATGGAAGATTCAATCAAGGTGTAATATCTTTAAATTTACCTCAAATTGCAATAGTAGCTGATAAGAATATGAATTTATTTTGGAAGATATTAGATCAAAGATTAGAATTGTGCAAAGAAGCTCTTTTAACTAGACATAACATGCTAAAAGGAACACTCTCAGATGTATCACCTATACATTGGCAACATGGAGCTATAGCTAGACTTGAAAAAGGAGAGAAGATAGATAGACTTTTAGAAAATGGATACTCAACTTTAAGCCTTGGATATGTAGGAATATATGAAATGGTTCAAGTTATGCTAGGTATAAGTCATACAGAAGAAGAAGGAGAAAAATTTGCATTAGATGTTATGAAATACATGAAAAATAAATGTGAGGAATGGAAAGAGGAAACTAAATTAGGATTTGGTTTATATGGGTCTCCTGCAGAAAATTTAGTATATAGGTTTTGTAGGATAGATAAACAAAAGTTTGGGGAAATAGAAAATGTAACAGATAAATTATATTATACAAATAGTTATCATGTTCATGTTTGTGAAGAAATAGATGCTTTTAGTAAATTAAAATTTGAATCTCAGTTTCATAGTATAAGTTCAGGGGGATGTATTTCATATGTGGAAGTTCCTGATATGAGCAGAAATCTTGAAGCAGTTGAACAAATCATAAATTACATATATCATAATATTCAATATGCAGAGATAAATACAAAGCCAGACATATGTTATAAGTGTGGATACACTGGAGAAATAAAACTAGATGAAAATTTAACTTGGTATTGTCCATCATGCGGAAATAGAGATGAGACTGAAATGCAGGTTATGAGAAGGACTTGTGGTTATATAGGAACTAACTTTTGGAATAAAGGTCGTACTCAAGAAATAGGAGACAGAGTACTTCATTTATAAGAAAGGGTTATGAATAATGAAATATGCTGAAATAAGAAAGTTTGATGTATCAAATGCACCAGGAGTAAGAACAACACTCTTTGTATCTGGATGTACCCATAATTGTAAGGGATGTTTTAATAAAGATTTACAAGATTTTAATTACGGAGATGTATGGTCTAATAAAGTGGAAGATAAGATTATTTCATATCTAAAAAATGATAATATAGTAGGTTTAAATATATTAGGTGGAGAACCATTGCAACAAATAAAGGATAATGATTTAATTGATTTTTTAAAAAGAGTTAAAATAGAGACGAATAAAAATATCTGGCTTTGGTCAGGTTACTTGTTTGAAGAAATATTAAGAGATCTATCAAGAAAAATATTTTTAGATTATATTGATGTTTTAATAGATGGTAAATTTGACATTTCAAAAAGAGACATTTCATTAAAATATAGAGGCTCATCAAATCAAAGAGTTATAGAGGTTCAAAAATCATTAAAAGAAAATCAGATAGTATTATATAAGTAAGAGGGATATCTTTCCCTCTTTGGAGGTGATTGATTTGACTAAAAAAGAATTCACAAATAAATTTCTAAAGGAGCAATTCAAAAAAAAGAAATTTTTAGATTATGAATTTGAAAATTTCAAAATGAATAGAAGATTTAGTGAATGGAAAAAGAATAAAAAACATTAAAATATTTAAGTGGAGATAGAATTTGTTAAAAGAGACTTTGAGGTAGAGGTGATTAATTGAGATATAATAATTATCATAGCCATAAAATATACTCAAATATTAGAACCTTAGATGTAATTACCAAGCCACAACAATATATAGATAGGGCAATAGAGCTTGGCCATACTACATATTTTACAACAGAACATGGATATCAAGGAAATGTACATGAAGCAAAAACTTTATGTGATAAAAGCAATTTAAAAATGATTGTTGGAGCAGAATTTTACTATGTAAATAATATAAATGAGAAAGATAGAGGAAATTATCATCTAATAATAATTGCTAAAAATAATAGTGGCTATAAGCAAATAAATAAAGCTTTAAGTTTAGCTAATACAAATGGGTATTACTATAAACCTAGAATAGATGAAAAGATACTATTTGAGATATTTAAACCAGAGGATGTGGTTATTACTACTGCATGTGTAGCTGGAGTATTAAAACTTGAAAATAGAGAAGAACTAATAATAAAACTAAAGAGTCATTTCAAAGGTAATTTCTTTCTTGAAGTGCAATCCCACCCTCATAAAACTCAAGCTTTACATAACAAAGATGTTTTAGAGTTAAGTAACAAATATAATATAGATATAATACATGCCAGTGATAGCCATTATATTTATCCAGAAGAATCAAAATATAGAACTAAATTTCTTAAAGCTAAAGGTATAAATTATCCTGAAGAAGATGGATTTATTTTAGATTATCCAAATTCAGATGATATATTTAAAAGATATGAAAAACAAAATGTATTAACAAGGCAAGAAGTTGAAATAGCATTAAAAAATACTCTAATATTTGATGGATGCGAAGAAATCACATTAATAAATGAAGATATAAAGTTGCCATCAATATCTAAAAATCCAAATAAAGAACTGAAAGAGATATTAAATAAAGAATGGTTAGAGAAAAGAAAAAATATATCTAAAAATAGATGGAATGAATACTTAGATGCTATAAGATATGAATTTGATATTATAGAGGAAACCCATATGGAGGATTACTTTATTATAGATTATAAAATAGTTCAAAGAGCCAAACAAGAATATAATGGTCTTCTTACTAAAACGGGGAGAGGTTCAGCACCTTCATTTATAATAACTAACCTTTTAGGGCTTACTGAAATAGATAGATTAAATGCTCCAGTACCATTATTCCCTACTAGATTTATGAGTGTTGAAAGAATACTATCAGCAAAATCTTTACCAGATATAGATTTAAATGCTGAAGATGCAGAACCATTTATACAAGCAACTAGAGACTTGCTGGGAGAAGAAAATTGTGCTTGGATGATAAGTTATAAGCCGTTACAAGATGCATCAGCATTTAGATTATGGTGTAAAGCAAATGATATGAAATTATCAGAGTATGATGAAGTGGCTAAAAACCTAGATAAATATATAAATGATGATTCTTGGAGAGATATAATAAAGGAATCAAAGGTATTTGTAGGAGTTGTAGAAAGCATTTCCTTCTCACCCTGTTCTATGCTTATATATGATAAACCAATAGATGAAGAAGTAGGACTATTAAAAACTAAGGATGGGATATGTTGTAATATAGATGGATATTATTGTGATAAGTATAAGTATTTAAAAAATGATTATTTAACAGTGAAAGTATGGTCACTAATCAGAAAAACTTGTGAATTAGCAAATATTAATATTCCTACAATTGAAGAACTGAATAGTTTATTAAATAGTAAAACCTATGAGATATACAAGAATAAATTAACTTGTACTATAAATCAAGTAGACTCAGACTATGCGACAAACCTAGCATCTAAATACAAAATATCAAGTGTGGCTGAAACAAGTGCGTTTGTAGCGAGCATTAGACCAGGTTTCACATCTTTATTAGACAATTTCATTAAAAGAAAGCCATATACAACTAATGTTAAAGAACTAGATATATTATTAGAGGATAGTTACCATTACCTTATGTATCAAGAGTCTATAATGAAGTATCTAATATGGTTAGGGATAGAGGAATCCGAGAGCTATGATATTATAAAGAAAGTAGCAAAAAAGAAATTTAAAGAAAAAGAGTTAAAAGAATTGCATACTAAACTAAAAAATAACTGGATTAAAAAAGTCGGAACTGAAAATAATTTCGAGGACACATGGCAAGTTGTAAATGATGCCGCCTCGTATTCCTTTAATGCTTCACATAGTCTTTCATACGCATATGACAGCTTATATTGTGCATACCTTAAGTCACATTATCCATTAGAATATTATACTGTAGCATTCAACTTATATAATGAAGATACAGAAAGAACAAGAAAATTAACAGATGAAATAAAGTATTTTGGTATTAAGTTAGAAAATCCTAAATTTAGATTCTCAAAATCTGAATACTTCTTTAATAGAGATAAAAATAGTATTTACAAGGGAATTGAATCCATTAAATTTTTAAATTCTGATATAGGAGAATATCTATATTCTCTTAAAGATAATAAATATGATTCATTTTTAGAGCTATTGAATGACTTACAAGGACATATAAACTCTAAACAATTATCTATACTAATTAAATTAGATTTCTTTGAGGAATTTGGAAAGTCCAACAAACTTTTAGAAACTTATGATATCTATAACTCAATATATAGTAAAAAACAATTTAAAAAAGATAGTTTACCATGCAAGATGGAAATTATGAGGAAATATTCTAATAAAGAAACAGAAAAAATATTTAAAGAAGTTGATACAAAAAAATTATGTTCATATCTCGAAAGTCAAATTGAAAATACTGATATACCAATCAATGAAAAAATACAAGCTTATTTTGAATTTGTGGGTTCGTGTGACATAAAAGATAGTAATTCAAATCCAAGATATTGTTTAGTAATAGATATAGATACTAAATACTCTCCTAAAGTCACATTGTATAATATAAATTCAGGTAATACAAAAATTTTCAAAGTAAATAAAGCTATTTTCGAGGATAATAAAATTGGAATTTATGATTTAATATATTTAAAATCAACTAAAGAAAAAGCTAAAAGTAAAAAAGTAAATGGAAAATGGATTAAAAGTCATACAGAGACAGAATGGTGGATTCAAGAATATTGGAAAATAGAAAATTAAAAATATGACCTCGTATATGGCTTCCTAAGGCTTTGTATAAAATACTGTTTATATTTGTACATTACAATCTCAAAATGGCATATAAGAGGCAGGTGAAAGGTAGTGATTTCAATAATTATAGATGAACAAAGACACTATGATTTATTAGAAAAAAATAGAGAATTAAGTATGAAAATTGATGAATTAAATGAAGAAATACTCTTTTTGCAAAAAGAGAATAAAGAGTATGAAGAAGTTTTAGAGAAGTGGCAAAATGTAAAAGAAGAAATTAAATCTGCATATGAAATTAGAAGAAGATTAAATAGAAAACATGGAAAGTTAGAAATGATATGGCGTAAAATCGAGGATTTATAATGGATACAAATAAAATATATGAGAAAAAAGAATATATTATTATCAAATCTAAAACTGGATATATTGTCTACAATACAAATAAAAAATTTGAAGAAGGTCATACTCATTTAAAAAGTTATAATGCTGCTAAAACAGCTATAGATTTAGTTATTAGGAGAAGAATTCCTAGAAGCTATTCTGTTTATTTTCTTACGAGTTTGATGAGAATATCTAATGATATACAGTATATAAATGATATTATGAATATAAGAAATAATAAAGGGTTAAAAGAGAAATATATAAATTCTAAAAATGTAAAAAAACTATTGAGAACTTAGAAGGTATATTATACAATATAGCTACAGATAAAATAGAGAAGGTAAAAATAAAGAAAAGATATTATTGTTGGATAAAAAAGTAATTAAAATGATAATTTTAATATTATTAGGGGGTATCTATGAGGTGTAAGAACATGCTAATAACAGGAGCTTTAATAGCTGGTAGTACAATACATGTATTTGCCAATACAGAAGATGTTGTTAATAATAACATGAATAAGGAACTTATGGCAGGTACAGCAAGGAATATTAATTTAATGTATAAAAATGAATGGGAAAAATATAAGAATAGTTCTGAATATAAATTAGAAATTAAAAGAATTAATTTAGAAAAAGAACTAGGAATAAAAATAGAAAAACTAATTCCTGTGACATGAGAAGTAAGTTATTATACTTCTTTAAATTGTGAAAATAGTAAGTATGGAGCTGTGACGGCTACAGGAGAAAATTTACAATATGGTTTTGTGGCCAATAATCATCTTAAATTTGGAACTAAAATATTAGTTGATGGAAATTTAAAACTTGTTAAAGATAGAGGCTCTAACAAATATTTTAGCAACTCTAATGCTATAGATGTATTTGTACCAAGATTAGATGGAGAGAATAATTATAAGTATTATAAAAGGGTGAACAATATGGGAAGACATTACAAAGAAGGCTATATTATAGTAGAAAGTTAGGAGTTGATAAATTGAATGTAAGTGGAATAAAAATGCCAGGAATTATTGATGTTTCAAACGTGTATGTTTATGGAATTAAAGAAAGTATAATTGCAAGTGGTTATCCGATGTATGAACAACAGGTAATAGATATGAAAAAAGTAAACATTTCAGAAAAATATTTAAAACGAGCAAATCAATTAGGCAAATCAAAACAAGGTTCAGGTCATGATTGCTTTTCTAAAGGGATAATAGTCCAAATGGATTTACAATGGTCAGAATATATGTGGAGACAATGGGACAGATATCATCATAATGATTATGTTTCAAGTCAAAGTAAAATGCATAGATTATCTAAATTTAATCTTAATGATATGTGTAATAAATATGTTGATAAAAATACAATAAGTTTTCTAAGTGAGTTAATTCATGAGTATAATAACTTTGAAAAATTGAAATTGAATAACTCTAATAATATTATTCTCAGAAATGGAGAAAAAGTCGAAGCCACAAAAGAAAATCTTTGGAAAATAATAATATCAAATTGTCCATCTGGTTTAATGTTAACTGCAAGAGTTACATTAAATTATCTACAAATAAAATCTATGATAAGTCAAAGAGAAAATCATAAAATGGAAGAATGGAGATTCTTATGTGATTTTTTTAAAACATTACCAAAATATAAAGACTTAATGATGTAATAAGTTTTGTTAGCAATTAAATTTTAAATATAAAGGAGAAGTGTGAATGGCAGAAAAAAGAATAAACTATAATCAAGTATTTGTATCAGGAGAAGTTTTAGATATATTAAATATAGCTAGAATGAATGAAGGAACTGGCCAAGAAGCAATAAGATTTACTTTAAAAGTTGAAACGGCACCAAATGAATCAGTGAATGTAGACTACTTTACATCAATGTTTAAGTCAGATGGCTCACCAAATCAAATGTTTTTAGGGATAGAGACAATCGCTAATGAAATAAAAACTAGAGCAGAAAATGGAAAAGGAGATATAGTTAGATGTGTTTGTTCATTAGATAATAACTTATACTATAAAGATGGTGAAAAGAAAGAGAGATTCCAGATATCAGGAACTTTTTGCAACAGAGAAAAATATGATGACAAAGATAATCCACTTGATGACAAGGGAGAAATAGTAAAACCAATAAAGGCAAGTCAAGTTTGGAGAGCATATACATTAATTGAAAATATAGAAGAAAAAAAAGATGACTTAGGTGAGTACTTAGAGATTAAGGGTCTAATTAATAAGTATGGTAAGCAAGGTTGCAATCTGACATTTAGAATACATAACAAAGATATGATAGAAGGATTTAAAAGTTTATATAAGGTGGGAGATGTTGGTCTTCTTGAAGGTACAGTAAAATCTATAATTACAAGTAAATCGGCTGGCTTCGGTTCAAGAATCAAAAAAAGTGCTTTTACATTTTTAGAAATAGAAGGTGGAGACGAACCTTTGAAAGAAGGAGATGAAATATTAAGCGATAAAAATTATCCATTTACAGATAAAAACATAGAAGCAATGAAAGAAAAAATAAAAGAAAAAGATGAAAAAGAAAAACAAAGAGATATTGATAAAAATGGTAAGACAGTTGAAATAAGTGATGATGATGTGCCATTCTAAATTATAAATTAAATAAACTATTAAAAGGAGAGATTGAATGGAAAATAAAGAAACTACAATTATGGATGATATTAAAAAAGTAGTGAATGAGGAAATAAAAAAGAATATATCAAATTTATATTCAGATAAGATTGAAGGATTAAAAGAAAGTGATAGCCAAATTGAAATAACAAAAGCATTAATAGCTTTCCATTTAGAGATAGAGTCAATTCAAAAAGACAATACAAATCCATTTTTTAGGTCTAAATATGCAAATCTGGATACAATTCTTAAAGTAGTAAATCCATTATTAGCAAAACATGATTTAATACTAATGCAGTCAGCAGAAGATGCAGGTAATGATAAAGTCTATATAAAAACTAAACTTAAACATTCATCAGGAGAATACATAGAATCAAATTCTGCACCATTTAAACCAGCTAAGACTAATGATATACAAGCTAGAGGGGCATTAGAAACTTACTTAAGAAGATATGCAGTTCAATCAGTACTAGCATTATCATTTGAGGAAGACGATGATGGTAATTCTCTAACAAACAAATCAAAAGGCAAATCTGAAGAAGAAAATACAACAGTTAAGAAAAGTAGAGTGTAAGTAAAAAAAATGCTACCTCTTAAATGAGGTAGCAATAAATACATAGCATAAGGAGGGGAAAGTTTGAATTGTAAGTGTAAGGTTTGTAAGAAAAAATTAGATACAAAAGATGCTTATAAAGTAGAACATATTACATCTGGTGGAAATAAGCAGAATAGATATTACTGTAATGAACAGGAATATAGAAAAGAGCAGCAGGACATATATTTCTGGAAACAATGTCAGCTTGGTATAGATTATATTATCGGCTATACAGTTATAAGTAATCAAAAAAATAAGATGTTACAAGAGATAATAAAAAGTGGTTATACAAGAGAAGAATTATATGACTGTATGCTTGAAAAAAAAGATGAAATCATAGAATTGCTTAACTACAGAAAAGATATAGAAGAAGAATATCCTAAATTATGCTATGTATTTACTATATTAAAAGGTTGTATTAGAGATATAACAATTAGAAATAAGCAAATAAAAGATGAAAGAGAAAATGAAAAGATATACAAAGAAAGTGAAAAATATTATGAAGTAATTGCTCCGAAAAAGGTACTTACTAATAAAAGAAAAAGTTTATTTGAAAAAATTAAAGAGGTGACTTAATGAGTGCATATGAAAAAATAACAAAGGATAGAGGTATTATAGAAACTTTAGTTTTAGGAACAATGCTAAAATCATTAACTCTTTTTAGTGAATATAAAATTAGTGAAAATGACTTCATAATAGATAAAGTAAAATTCTTTTTCTCATTAGGAAGAACAATGTCTAAAACTCATAGTGAACTCGATGAAGCGAGTGTGGCTAAATTTGTATCTTCAAATAAACTCAAATCTGAATATGAAAAGTATGGTGGTTGGAATAGCTTATCATCTGCTATAGAGTATGGAAAAGAAACTAATATATCAGCATATATTGATGATTTGGCTAAAAGCAATCTATTAATCGCTTTAAATAAAAGAGGTTTTAATATAACAAAAGAGATGGATCATAATGAATTAAAATTTATTCCATTTGAATTATTCCAATCTATGAGTTGTAGAGAAGTTGAAGAATTTTATGAGGGTCTAATATCTTCATGTAGTGTAAATTCCATAAAAAATAATATGAAGGTAGAAAATCTTTTACTTACCAAAGATGATAGAGAAAAATTAAAACAAAAAACTGAAGCAGGAACGTCTTATAATATCATCTTTGAATATAATGAAAAAGAAATAGGGTTAAGTGATAATGAAGAACTTAAGTATATATATAGTTTACCAATATTATCAAATAGAACTAATGGACTTGGTAAAGGTGGGGGTATAAATATAATATCTGGATTTTCAGGAATAGGAAAAACTACATTATTGTTCTTTAATTATATATTAGCTATGATATATCAGGGTGAAAAAGTAGTTATATTTGCGAATGAACAAAAATCTCAATATTTTAAAAGTATGTTAGTGTCATTTATAGCATACAACATATTTAATTATCATGATTTAGATAGAAATAAAATTGACAATGGAGACTTCACAGAGTTTGAAGAAGAGCTTATGGAAAAGATAGAAATGTTCTTAAAAGACAGAGGATTTGAAGAAAGTTTAAAATTTATATATATGGAAGAGTTTGAGATATCTGAGATATTAAGAAAAAGTAAAGAACTTGTAGCACATGAGGGATTTACTGTAATAGCAGTTGATACATTCAAGTCAGAAAATTCATCAGATGCAAATTATACAGGAAGGTTAATAGAAAACTCTAAATTACTAGATAACTTTGGAAATAAATACAATGTAATAACACTTCTATCTATGCAATTAGTAACGGCTCAAGAGAATAAAAGTTCTTACTTATCAGCTTCAGATTTAGCAGAAGCTAAAGCGGTAAAGAATGTGTGTGGATTATTAATGCTTATGAGAAAAGTAGTTAATGATTTAGAATTAGATTCAAATAATAAAAAATTCTTTTTAAAACCATATAGACTAAAATATAATAAGCTAAAAAAGACTACTGAAAGAGAGTATATTCAGTTTGATATGAAAGATTTACAAAAAGAATACAGATTATTATTTTTAAATAAGTCAAGAAGAGGTCAAGATGGAGATGTGATTCTACTAAGATTTTATGGTAAGACTGGTAGATTTGAAGAAATAGGAAGGTGTGAAAAAGTCTATAGAGGACAATTGTCATACTAGGTGATGACTATGGAAATAAAGGATTTGACTAATGAAGAGGTGATAAGTTTTATGGAATATTTAGGTTCGGACTTATCTCCTAAAAGCAATGATAGACAGTTAATATTTAATACTTGTTTATGTCATAATGGTGATTCATATAAATTATTTTATTATACAGAAAGCAAAACATTTCATTGCTATAGTTCTTGTGGTCATATAGGTAGCTTAATAGATTTATTGATACATATAAATAAATATGAATTTAAAGACGCTATTAATGAAATAAAAGATTTCTTTGGTATTTCAAATCAACCAATCCTAAGAAAAGGATTTAGAATAAGGAAAAAAGTAAAACAAATAGATAATATTAGAGATATACAAATAGAATTACTTCCTACCCCTAAAAAGCCATATATATATAAAACTTTTCAACAAGTCCCAATCGAAGAGTGGGAAAATGAAAACATATCTTTTGAAGTTCTTAAAACATATCAAATACATTATAATCCATATGAAAATCAAATAGTAATTCCACATTTCTGTTGGCATGACAAAGGTAGACCAATTGGTATTAGAGTTAGAAATTTAGATGAAGATAAAGCTAAAAGTTTTGGTAAATATATTCCATTATGGTATGACAATAAGTGCTATAATCATAGGTTAAGTCTTAACTTATATGGGCTAAATATAAATAAACAAGCTATTAAACAAGCTAAAAAAGTAATAGTATTTGAAGGTGAAAAATCAGTATTGCAGATGGCAACTATTTATAAAAATAATCCTTCTGTAGCTATATGTGGAAGTAATTTTAGTAGAGAGCAAAAAAAGATGTTAATAGATTTAGGTATTGAAGAATTAATCATAGCTTTTGATAGGCAATTTAAAATTAAAGGAGATGAAGAATATATTGCATGGAGAGCTAAGATATATAAGTTAGTTCAAGATATTAGGGATGTGATGAAAATAAGTGTAATTTGGGATGAAGATAATCTATTGGATTATAAAGATAGTCCTAGTGATTTGGGAAAATATATATTTGAAAAATTATTAAAGAGTAGGATTGATATAGATAACTTTATTAGTAAATGAAAATAGCAAATTATATTAATAGGAGATGATTATATGGTACAAGAAGTTAGGCAAGAAATATTATTAAAAAATGGTGAGATATTATATACAGGTGATTTAGTAAAAATAGAGTATAAGTTGGATGAAGATGAAAAAATGAAATGTTGTACAGGAAAAATTAAGGATGTAGAAGAACTATTCATTAAATTAGATACAAGTAAGAGATATAAAGCATCTGAAATAATGATATATTCTTGGGAGTTAAAGTCAATTGGAAGGATAAGTGATAAAAATGAATAGTATGATTAATAATAAGTATAGGGCATTGTATTTATTAACTCTTTTTTTAATTCTTAATTTTATTTGTAATGTATATTTTGCAAAAAATGTCAATATTGAATATTACTTAAATTCATATTGTATATTTGAAAATGTAATGAAAATAATAATTTCTGTGGGGATTTTCTTTTCTATGATGTTGGCAGGATTTGATATAATTAATAAATTTATAAATAAGTTCAAAGAAGCTATAAAAGAAGAAAGTATAGATATAAATGCTAGCATATCTGATGAATTATATAAAGAAATTAAAAGTCAGATAGAAAAGGAAACTAGAAAGGTAAAATAGATGTCTAGAGAATTATATAGTTTTAGTAAATTAAATACATTCTATACATGTCCATTTCAATATTATCTTACATATATTAAAAATTTAGATCGAGAACAAAATTGCTATGGTTATTATGGTAATGAATTACATAGATTACTAGAAGAATTACAACAAAGAAAAATGACAAATCAAGAAGCTATTCAAAAATATAATGAAGTTATAGAATATGCAAATCTAATGGATTACAACTTTCCTACACCAAATTCAAGAATTAATTATTTAGAATGTATTTTACATTATCTAGAATATTTTGTACCAATTGAGTGTGATAAATACTGTATAGAAGAATACTTTGAGTATTATATTAATGGAATTACAATGAGGGGATACATAGACTTATATTATATAATAGGTAATAAAGTTTATGTTATAGATTACAAATCGAGTAGTAAATTTTCTAAAAAAGACTTATCTAAAAAATCAATGCAGCTTATCTTATACGCAATGTATCTTAAAGAAAAATATCCAGATAAAATGATTGAATATGTAGCTTTTGATATGTGCAAGTACATTAAAAATGAAAAAGGAGTATTAATTGAAAGAAATAAGATTGATAATATAAGAAATTACGAAAGAGCTATAGTGAAAATTAAATACACTAAAGCATTAGAACAACAATTAATTGCCTTTGTTACTGATACAGTTAAACAGATAAAAGAGATAGATTTTAATGATGAGAGTGTTTGGTGCAAAAACGATGACAAAAGTAATCAGTTTTTTTGTAAAACCCTATGTTCTCATTATGGAAAAGGTTGCAAATATAATGTAAATAAAGGTTTTAGAAAATCTAAATCACAATAAAATATGAATTTTAATAAGATTGGAGAGTACTCAATGAATATACCAAAAGAAGTAAAAGTAGGGGGATTGTTTTATAAAATAGAGGAGACTGAAGAGCCTATTCTAGTAAACAATCAATTATGTTATGGATTAGCAGATTATGGAACTGAAACAATAAAGTTATCTAATAATCTACAATCACAAAGAGTAAAAGAAGCTACATTTTTACATGAGCTATTTCATTGTATATTTAGAGATAGATGTATAGAGAGTGAAGATGAGGAATATTTAGTAGATGTATTAAGTAAAGGACTTCATCAAGTGATTATTGATAATCCTAATGTGTTTGAATGTAAGGTAGAACTATAAATATGAAAAAATTAAAAAATATGTTTGTATTTTTAGGATATTCAGGTTCAGGCAAAGACAGTATAGTAAGTGAAATCTCAAAGCAATTCAATATTCCAATTCTAATATCACATACAACAAGACCTCCTCGTAATTACTTAGAAATCATCAATAAAGCATATCATTTTGTAGATAATAATTTCTTTAAGGAAGAAAAAAGTAACTTTATTGAAATGAGAAAATATATAGTTCATGATGGCAGCACTTGGTTATATGGTATACATAAGTCTGAATTAAAGAATAAAAAATATGCTTTGACTATAGTAGATGCAAGTGGATATAAGGCACTAGAAAAATATTTTATGGGAACAAAAACTAAGTTAGTACCATTTTTTATAAATACAGATGAAATTGCATTAAGAAAAAGGCTTATTAGTAGAGGTGATAATTTTAAGGAAATTGAGAGAAGATTAAAAGATGATAAATTTAAATTTAAAGACTTTCTAAATAATGAAAATTATATTGTAATACCAAACAATTCAGACTTAACTAATGCTATAGAACAAGTTAAAATACATATGAAAGAGGGGATTCAATGGTCTTAGCTTTAGATGTATCAATGTCCAGTACTGGATGGACAGTCATAAATAGAAATAAAGAAATATTGAAATATGGGAAAATAGTAACTAAAAAAGATAAATTTGATACTGAAGATGAACGCATGTGTTATATCTGTAATTCAATTCAAGAATTAATTTCAACCTGTAATATTCAAATTGTATTAGTTGAAGACCAATTCACTTCCAGAAATTCTAAAACAATTCTTAGTTTAAGAAAACTCTTAGGAGCAATAATGAGAACTGTTAAATTAAATAATATAGAGATTGAATATATGTATCCAGTTTCTATTAGAAAATATCTTATGAATAATGGTAAGGCTAAAAAAGAAGAAGTGGCTACATATATAAGAAAAAATATAATTGATGTTGGAGAATACATTGATAGGAATTGTAAGGTAAAGACAAGCGATATATATGATGCTATAGCTCTTGGAATAGCTTATTTAAATAAAATAAATTTTAAATAAAAGGAGAAGTAATTGATGAGTATAAATATCAAAATAAAAAAATTAAGTCAAAATTCAATAGTCCCATCTTATGCAAAAAATGGTGATAGTGGTATTGATTTATGTACATTGGAAGATACCATAATTCCAGCTAGGTCGGCAGTAGCGATAGCTACAGGTGTAGCTTTAGAAATTCCATATGGTTATGAAATGCAAATTAGACCTAGAAGCGGAATAAGTTTAAATGGTATAGAATATATAAAAGATGAAAAAGTATCTTGTGCTAGAAATAAAATAAAAAAAGATATTATTATTTTCAATGAAGGAGAAAATAATAGAGTATATCCAACCATAAGATTTGGTACAGTGGATTCAGGCTATAGAGGTGAAATTAAAATAATTACATATAATGAAGAACAATTTGATATTTTAATTCCTAAACATACTAAATTAGCTCAAGGTGTATTTCAACAAGTACCAAGAGCTATTTTAAAAGTTGTAGATGAATTGAACATTTCTGAAAGAGGAAATAATGGATTTGGAAGTACTGGTATAAAGAAATATGAATAAATATATAATATTGGAAAAATATAATTATTACTATGATGACAAGTGTCATACTTTATATCATTTAGAAAATATCTATACAGGATTAAGATTTTCTATTGAAAAAGTGAAGTTAGAGTACTATAATATATGCTAGACTAACTTTGGGAGGAATATTAAATGTACAGATATGATGATTATGTAAATTTAATAAATGACTTAGAATTACCAAAAGAAATTAGGAATAAATGTGTTAGAGTTATAATGACACTAGAAAATATGCAGGATATTATGGTAGTACATAAGTTTAAAACTTATGTTGTTAATGAAAAATATATTGAAAAAGTAGCATAAAATGATTAAGTCATCTATTAATTTAGGTGACTTTTTTGTATTTATGTACTACTATTTAGATAAAGGTTAATTTAAATAAATGAGGGGGATATTATAATGAAATTACCAAAAAAATTATTATCACTAGGGTTAGTTATAACAATGTTAATAGTTAGTTTCCCGAAACAATCTTATACTCTTGATGCAGTTGAAGAATTTTCTATATCTTCAGTTTATGAAACAGCAGGTTTAATAGCAGATAAACAAAATTATGATACTGCTATACTTGTTAATCTAAGTGACTCTATAGCAGATGGATTAAGTTCAAGTGGATTATCTGGAGTATTAAATGCACCAATTCTTTTGTCTGAAGATGATAGTATTCCAGATGCAACAATGAATAGACTAAATAAAATAAAAAAAATTTATTTAATAGGTGGGGTAAAATCTATAAATAAATCGGTAGAGGACATGCTTATATCTAAAGGATTTAAGGTAATAAGAATAGAAGGGAAAGACAGAATAGATACAAGTTATAATGTTGCGAAAGAAATAAATTCCAAACAAAAAGTTAGTACTGTTATGTTGACAAATGCATATAAAGGAGAGCCAGATGCAATAAGTATAGCTTCAGTAGCAGCAAGAGATAAAGCAGCAATAATATTAACAGATGGTAAGAGTGTTCCGTTTTCAACTAGTGGATTAAAAACATATGCTATTGGTGGTACTGCATCAATGAATGATGTATTAGTTAAAAATACAAATGCTACTAGATTAGGCGGAAGTGATAGATTTGATACAAATAAACAAATAATAAATAAATTCTATAGTGGAGTTAAAGAATTTTATGCAGCTAATTCTAAAAATTTAACTAATGCACTTTTAGCATCTTCTTTAAAAAAACCTGTAGTTATAGTTGATAATAATAGCAATAAATCAATTTTAAAAAATGCAACTAAAATTACAACTTTTGGAGAAGTGGGACAAGATTTAGTTGAAGAATGTTTAAATGTTACTAATGGAATAGGAGATATTAACACAGGTGTAGTTAAAAAAACTAGACTTGAAGAAGCTAAAGCATTAGCAAAAAAATGGTATGAAATTGGTGATATAAACAATATACCATCTCTAGTTGATGACAATTATAAATATGGAAATAATTATTATTATGTTTTTAGTTATGTATCTGGCGACCAAGAATATTCTGAACGTCTGTGTATAAATAAAAATGATATATCAGAGTTTAAATTTTTATATGAGGATTCACATATGGAAAAAGTGGTATCATTCAAAAATGCTGAGGATTTAGTAAGAGACTTATTTATGAAAGAACATGGATTTTTACCAAACCATATAGAGGCTCAGAATATGGAAGATGATACGCATATATATGTTCGCCCATTTAATACATATATAGATATGAATGGTATGGAACATAATGCAGGTGGTTATAAACCATATTTAGTAAATATTTATACAGGTGAAATATCAGAATATACATATACTGAATAAACCAATTAATCAACTGCTTATTAGAGTAGTTGATTTTTTCATTAAATATATATTTACTTAAGTGACTTTTTAAACAATATAATTTAGTTTAACACTATCACTTAAGGCATATATAGCTGTTATAATTAAAGTATATGTCGAAAGGTAGATGGTGAGGATGTTTAAGGAAATATTTGAAAAAGTATTTATGTCAGAAGAAATTAGTCAAACTGTAAAGGAAGTCAGTGATATTGTGAAGGATACTAAGATACAAGTAAAGGGTGGATTTGGAGAACTTAGATTAGATTTTATACTTAGCAAATTAGACAAGGATTACATAGTAATTAAAGATATTATTATACCAGGCTCAAATAAAACCACACAAATTGATAGTATTGCAATTTCTGTATATGGAATATTTGTTATAGAATGTAAAAATTTTAGTGGCTATATTTATGGAAATGATAAAGATAAAGTATGGACTCAAATTGTAGGAAAGGCTAAAAATACATTCTATAATCCAGTAAGACAAAACTATGCTCATATCAAAGCAATAGAAAACATAATAGGAGATGAATATAATATATATTCAATAATTGTTTTTTCAGACAAAGCTACTTTAAAAAATGTAACTATAAATGGCAATAATGTTATAGTCATAAATGAAAGTGAAATATTAAGTACAATAAGTAAATACAAAGATATGACTATTAATAGAGAGGAAATAAAAATAATCAGAGATAAAATTTTTGATTGTATGAAAGCTATTAATCAAAATACTGGAGAGCATGTTAGAAATTTAAAAAATATTACTGAGGAAGATAAATGTCCAAGATGTCAAAAAGGGAACCTGACAAAAAGGAAAGGACAGTATGGTGAATTTTGGGGTTGTAGTGAATTTCCAAAATGCAAATACACTAGAAAATAATACATTTATATATTGAAATAAAATAAGACTTCACTCTAATTAGAATAAAGTCTTATTTTATTATTTGTTGGGATTTTCTTTTTTATTAATATGGGCTAAATAATAACTGTCATCAAAAATAATTAATATACATTCTAAAATTATTATAAAATTTCCGATTCCATATATAGTCCAATACTCTTTAAACAAATAATTTCCGTTAAAAATTCTATTTACAAGAGGTGCTGAAAAATAAATAGTTCCAAAGATAGATATTAATATCATAATAACTATAAATAGTAAGTTTTTTTTAAAGCTATGTCTTTTTTCTCCTCTTTTTAATGAAAGTACTAGTACCAAACTTGATATTGCAAAAGGGCAATAACGGTTTGAAGTATCATAATAATTTTCAATTTTTATTTGCATAAAAAGGTCTATAAATACATGAATTGCTACTGTTAAAATAGTTATGGTTGACAATATGTTTCCTTGTCTAATTTTTTTATTTAATTTAAATTCATTAATTTTACTTTTTAAATTTCTTTGAGATATATTTTCATTAGGTTTTAAGATGGATTTACATTTAGGACATATAGTTGTAGTATCATCAAATTCTAAATTACAGTTTTTACAATACATAAGTATTTATGCTTTTTTCTCCATATACATTCCATTCTCTTCCATCCATAAGTTAAATCTTTCTGCTTTTCTTGCACTTCTAGAGTATTGTAGTGCAGCATAATTAGCCTTATCAAATATGTCTTTAATAACCATGCTATATAAGTTTACTTCTGCTAACATCGCCATAACTGGAGGAGTAAATGTTAGTGCTGAGAACACTAATCCAAGCACCATATATCCTATTTGTTCATTGTAGTCTTTATATTTTATTTTCATACTACCTTGTACATCTTCAATTATAGCTTCAGGTGTATCATGTTTAGAATAGGCATCTTTGAAAAATACAAACATGTCATTTTCAACCATAGATTTTACAGATTTCACATCTATACCAAATGATATTATATCAGTTGTTGTTTTAACCACTGAAGCTTTTTCTTTAGCAAGTGTTGTATATAATGAAGGTAAGTCACCTTTTAATGCTATTAAATTTGTTATAACAGAACGCATAGAATTAGCACTTCTAAAAGCAGAACCTCTGCTTAAATATCTGTCATAAGCTTCTCTGTCATATTTAGTTATATATGTACATAAACCTTCTTCATAATTATTTCCTTCAAAATCTACAAAGTGAGATAAATACATGTATACTACCTCATCATTATACTTTGGTGCTCCTACTTCTTGATTTTTTCTAGCTGCTGACATTGCATATGATAATTGACTTGCATTAGTCGTATGTTTAATGGGTTCTTCACTATAAGTCTTAGGGACGTCCATATTTTTTTCTAAATATGAATTACATTTTTGTATGAAATTACTTCCTTTAGGTGTCAAATCTTTTAATTCACCAACTGAGATACCAATATCTTTTAATACATTACTGTATTCCTCTGATGCAGTAAGTACATCTGCAACAGTGTTCATATCCATATCTGAAGATTTTGCAGATACAGCATATGAATTTACTGTTGTTGATACAAGAAAAGTAGTTGCTAGTGTTAAACTTAATACCTTTGATTTAGTTTTTTTCATTTGTTTTCCCCCTCAATGTATATTTAATTAAAGTTAGAATATTCTTGAAATTCTAACTAAAACTCAAAAGGATTTTATAAATGATATTGTAGTGATAATATGATTTATATAAAAGGACTAGCCATAGATTTAAGAGTGATAATTTAAGAAATGCATTCTATACGAGTAGTATAACATAAAAAGTTAAAGCAAGAAACATATAAAAAAAATAATATATAAATATAAATTAATGTAATGATTTATATTTATCAAATTAAAATAATCAATATAATATTTTAAATCTGATAATGTTGAGCTTCTATATTCGTTTTTAAGCCATTGTAAAAATTAGTGCTTATAATTTAACATATTCAAAAAATGAGAGCCTTACATTCGATATTTAAAAAAAGTATCAAACTAATAGTATAAGGCATAGAATGATGCATTCTATGTCTTATTTCCTTATAATTAAGTAATTTCAATAATTATATAAATAAAATAATTAAAAAAGTCAGTTAGAAGTCAGCTAAAATGACTATTTTTTGCCAGGTCTATATGATATAATAAATATATAAATTTCGACAGGAGAGAAGAAG